>JAHDBS010000054.1 GCA_020630225.1 Anaerolineales bacterium
GAGCTGTAGCCTTTCACTTGACTACGTCTGGGGTAGATAGGAGCTATTTAGAAAAATCTAGCTGTACTATGCCCCGAAGAACAAGAGACTGAGAAGTCTCAGTCTCTTGTTTGATATTCTGCAATTACCTCAATTTTGCCAACAATATTCGCATTCAATTCTGCTAAGTCCTCTGCTGGAATCCACCATTCCGTATGGTGTGCACCACCGACACACTCGATCTTATAGCGTGAGACAAAGTGTGCATCGACTTCGAACTTCGTAACAAATCCAACTCCAGATTGCTGCACATTCCATTTGCGCGTAATTTCAATTGCATAAGCTTCATTTGTCACTGGGTAAAAAATTGGCTGCTCTGGCAACCTAGGCGGCCACTGCGTGTAGCCTGATTCAATCACCAATTGCAATTCTTGTGGGCCAGTTGGTCTATACATTGTTATTGTTTTCATATTTACTCGCAATATAGTGTAGAATAAACACTATATAAAGTAAGTTTATATTATTTAGACAGCAAAGACAACCGTTTCATCATGACTCTTACCCTCAAGCCGCAATCAACAGTCGAAACTAATTTAGATATCCCTAGAGCCGTTACAACACTCGGGCTTGCTATTGATGTTCCGACCTTAGTATTAGTTGGTGGTGCATCTGGCATGACGCAAGAACAACGCCAACGCATTGACACAGTCATGGATCGGATTGCATCGCTTGCAGAAGAATTGACCATCACCGTCGTCGATGGCGGCACCAACGTTGGGATTATGCAAGCAGCCGGAGAAGCACGTGCTGAACGAAACTATCAGTTCCCTTTAGTTGGCGTGGCCGTAGAAGATTTAGTGAGCCAACACCCAATGAAAGATCATAGTCTGCTCCAACCTAACCACTCGCATTTCATTTTGACTGCTGGGCAAAATTGGGGCGACGAATCTAATTTGTTAGCTAAAACTGCTACTTATATTGCTGGAAAAAAGGCTAGTCTTACGTTATTAATCAATGGAGGGAAGATTACAGCAGAAGATTACCAAAACAGCCTTGCGGAAAACCGTGAGGTCATTGTGCTTGCGGGTACCGGCCGCTTAGCCAATGAACTAGCCACACAGTCTGATTTGCATCCTCTGACCACTGTCATCCCCCTTTCAGATGTAACCAATTTGCTAGCAACAATTCGATCCAAACTCACTGCGCCATGACACAACGCCAGACGAACAAGATTTCTGACACTATCTCCCAACTAGGCTTAACTGAACTCCAAGCCCAGTTTATCCATGACCGCTACTACGATCAGCTCAGTTGGTTTCAAACAAAAGCAAGCTATAACAAAAAACGTTATCAGTTTATCCGAATCATCACCCTCTTTGGGGCGGCATCGATCACAGCACTAACCGCATTTTCGTTATTGGAAAACAGCATAGAAGTCTTGTCAAAAATCACAACCATCGCCGTGTCACTAGCGGTGACCTTTCTGGCTGGCTTAGAGGAAATTTTCAACTACGGTGAAAGCTGGCGAAACTACCGAAGAACGTCAGAACTTCTAAAAGCTGAATGGTGGCAATTTACACAACTAACTGGCCCCTACCGCAAATATAAAGCGCATACGGATGCCTTTCAAAAATTTGCCGAACGTGTCGAGGCCGAGATTTCAAACGATGTCCACCTATATATCACTGAGGTGGCACCAGAGGAAGGCCGGTAAGCCAATCTACTTCTAAGACCTCAGCAGCTTTCATTATTTATGCATGATTTACTAAGTCGGCTCTCCTCAAACACGCCAAAGAGAATTCTGGCGTTAGACGGTGGCGGAATTCGCGGCATTGTCAGCATTGGCTACTTGAGCCGAATTGAAAGTTTGCTACGCGAACGGTTCAATCGCCCTAACCTTGTACTTAGCGATTATTTCGACCTCATCGGCGGCACGAGCACCGGATCCATCATCGCAGCAGCATTAGCAATGGGCTGGTCTGTTGAAGATATTCGACATTTGTATCTCAATGTAGGCAAGAAAGTCTTTGGCAAACGTAGCCTTCAATTTTGGGAAACAAAATACAGTAATGAACCGCTAGAAGCACAGCTAAAAGACTCTCTGAAAGATACAGCATTAGGTAGTCAGCACATTCGCACTGGCCTCTGCATTGTTACAAAGCGTGCTGATACTGGAAGCACTTGGCCCTTACACAATCATCCAAACGGACGCTTTTTTCTACACAATCGGCATATTCGGCTAAGAGATGCAATTCGCGCTAGCGCTGCCGCCCCAACCTATTTTGAGCCCGAGCAACTAGATGTCGGGTTTGGCGAACAAGCAGCATTCATTGATGGCGGCGTAAGCATGGCAAATAACCCTGCTTGGCAGTTGTTCATGCTAGCCACCTTAGACGGATACCGCTTCAGATGGCCAACAGGCGAAAACAATTTATTACTCGTGTCAGTTGGAACCGGTCATTGGCGCCCAAAATCTGACCTTGAAGAGGTGCTTGATGAAGATATCTGGGACTGGGCGCAACAAATCCCGCGCATGCTCATGCATGATGCATCAGTTCAAAACCAGATGTTGTTGCACATGCTATCGAATTCTTTGACACCGGCATCTTTCGGCACTGAAGTTGGAGACCTCACCAAAGATCTTATTACCCCCAAGCCTTTGCTTAGCTATCTTCGGTATGACACTGAAATTTCAAATGCAGGTCTAAAACAATTAGGCATTAATCCAAACATTGTTAGCCACATTGAAAAATTACGTGATCTAGATGCAGTTGATGAAATCGTTCCGTTAGCAGAAATAGGCATCCGAGCGGCAAATACACAAATACAAGCTAGTCATTTTCCAACTGCATTTGATTTACCTTGAAGTATGCCCGTTGAGTCAGACATTTCAATTATTTCAGGCGCCGTCTTAGCAGCAATCCTGCTGGCATTGGTGTTTACTGGCCCAATTGCTAGATTTTTATTATGGCAATATAAGCAAGAAAGCTTGGCTGGCATGTATGCATCAGCAAATGCAAACAAAGCAGTCCCTAGCCCTAAGGCTAAACAAACGCCCCAAACGCCGTTGCTTGACATCCAAACAAGTGTTGTACCGAAAAAGGCGCAGACTCATTACGCCGAACGCGAATTACACGCAATTGGCGTTGTGTATACAATAGCTGGTCTTGTTTACACGGTCTTAATGGCGCTGATCTTCACCATCTCTAGTGATAGCACGCTGAATACTTTACGCGTAGTAAGTCTAGCCATCAGTTTATTCTGGCCAGCCATTGTCTGTCTATTGATGGTTATTGCGGTGAGCCAACGCCAACAACTACTATTGCTGGGCAGTTACCTCGTAACCTTCGCCATTTTCCTTACTGCCATGGTGTTACTAGCAGGTGCCGAAACACTAAAGAATCAGACTGGGTTCTGGGCAATTATCAATACATTGCCAACAATTCTCATTGCACCTTACTTACGGCGACGCATTCGCGCTGTAGGCCCGCTAATTGCCATCATCTTGTTTTTTGCCTTTTCAGGCGCCGCTGGCATTATTGTACTGACCGCAGACTATGATCCGGCAACAATGGTTGCCCTCATCCTCATCAACACATTAGGGCTGGGTCTCATCCCTGGTATTGTCGTTGTCATTTTTGTTGGGTTCGCAAGCATTGGTGTGCTCGGTTGGTTATGCTTGCTTTGGTTAGGCAAACGCTATCAGCAACGCAAATTTAGCGATCACATTCTCATCACAGACAGCATTTGGTTTACTTTTACCATTTCACACGCACTTGTCCTGAGCCATCAATCGCTTTGGTGGGCTAGCGCCTGTTTTGTAATATTCATGATTTACAAACTGACAACCTATATAGGGTTCAGCTTGCTAAATCGCACACGCAAACAGCGTAAACAATTGCTCTTGCTGCGTGTTTTTTCATTAGGGAAACGAAGCGAAGACTTCTTTCAAGGGTTCTCTAAATGGTGGCGCACAATTGGCGACATTACAATGATTTCAGGCCCTGACTTAGCGACAAGCATTGTAGAACCAGACGAATTCCTGCAATTTCTTAATGGCCACCACACCCGCCAGTTTGTCAAAAATAGCACCGACTTAGAAAGTAAGTTAGCAACGATTGAGCTCACACCAGATTATGACGGTCGCTTCCGCATTCATGAGTTCTTTTGTCATGACGATACATGGCGATTAACGATGCAGGCGCTCACAAAACAAAGTGACGCTATTCTCATGGACTTACGTAGTTTCAGCGCTCAGAACAGCGGCTGTGAATATGAAATTGAGCAATTACTAGATATTGCTGACCTGAACGCGACCGTATTTTTAGTTGACCACACCACAGACATAAGTTTCCTAGAAACTACATTGCAAAAGTATTGGCAACAAATTGCCGTAAGTTCCCCAAATATTTCGAAAACCAAACCAGTTGCCACACTTTTCTTCGCAGATAAAGCAACACGACACACCATTAATGCGCTACATAATTTGTTAGCTGCCTAATGGAATAGTAGACCACTCCTTTCCTATGCGTTACTTCATTAGCTACTCTCGGCGCGACCTAGATTTTGTTATGCAATTGGCAACTGACCTTCGGCAAAACGGGATCGATATTTGGCTAGACAAGTTTGATATTCCAATTGGCCAACCCTGGGATCGTGAAATTCAAGATGCGCTCAAGGCATGCCAAGGTTTCATATTTGTCATATCTCCAGACTCGGTCGCCTCAGAAAATGTCATGGATGAAGTGTCTTATGCCATTGGAGAAGACAAGCAAATTATTCCAATTTATTACCGCGCATGTGATGTTCCATTTCGAGTACGACGGTTACAGCGAGTTGACTTTACCGGCAACTATGACGACGTACTAAAGAATTTATTAATTCGCCTAAACAACGAGCAACTCGTCATGCCGGTCACACCGGCTATGCAATCTGCCGCGCCAACAGTGCCATCGCAACAAGCACAACCGAGCGCAACTAGCATCAATATAGCGCCAACGGTAAGCACCAGTGCCAAGTTAGGCAAGCGCATTGGATGTTTCGTTTCAGTAAGCGTTGCAGCAACCGTAGCATTCAGCATATTGTTTGCTGCGTTTATCTACATACCACGGCTTAGGTCACCACAAAACATCGCAGAAGAAGAAGTAAATGCAGTAGAAGCTGCATCGACAGCAGTCGCTATCTCAACATCAGAAGTCGTGGCGCTAACAAACACACCTGTAGCCACATTACTCCCTGCAATTGCAACCCAAGCGGCTACTCCACAATCAACGCAGCCAAGCAACTTAGCGAGTTTTGAATTTGCAAACAACATCGGCAATGCCCAATGGCTACTAAACAATGATCGACTCGGTGTATCAGACATTCCATTCTTTGCATGGTCACGAAATGGACATGACACATTTGATGTATCTGCCTACTCCAATTCTGACTCAAACGTTATTTTAGAAATGCAGCCTAAACCTGATGCTGAACTTTGCGGGCTATATAAACTCCCCGAGGTAATTGAGTCTGGCGCTGTATTTACCGCAGACATTGGCACATTTGAAGCCAATGCCCAAGCGCAAGTTGAGTACACAATCCGCGTCCAGAAAAGCGAGGAAGTCATCGTTGCTGAGCATGACTTCACCTTGGATCAGCGTAGTGTTGGCTTCAAAGAAATCCAGCTTGATCTAAATGACTATAGTGGTTATCAGTTCATTGCGCTTTGTGTCACAGACTTGCAGTCCGATGACGAGCATCCAATCGCAATGTGGATTGCGCCCCGTCTTCACCAGTAACTCAGTGAAAGCAATGCCAACTAAGTATTAGTCGGCGCCAAGCTAGTTATGTATTCGTTAACGACTTGTTCTCTTTTAGATCACGTTCGCTTTCTATAATTCAACTTAGGCTTCAATAACCGAGCCAATATTAGTCCGAGCAAATCAATTATCTTTCATGCGTTACTTCATTAGCTATTCCCGCCGCGATTTAGACTTTGTCATGCGCCTTGCGCAAGACTTACGCGCAAATAGCATAGATATCTGGCTAGACAAACTTGATATTGAAGTCGGACAACCTTGGGATCGTGAAATTGAAAAGGCACTGCAAGAATGCGCAGGCTTCCTGTACGTCATTTCACCTGACTCAGTTTCGTCAGAAAACGTAATGGATGAGGTGTCTTATGCCATTGGCAAAGACAAGAAAATAATTCCGATCTATCACCGCGAATGTGAAGTTCCATTCCGCGTAAGTAGACTACAGCGCGTGGATTTTACTGGGGAGTATGCTGCATCCTTCGAGAACCTACTTTCAAGCATTAATCAGTCTCGTGCATATGTAAAATCAACTCAAGACGCAGTTCTATCTTCACCAAAAGTATCAGCTAAAAAGCGCTGGTCACCTTCCGTTATTCTAGGAATAGTCGTTTTACTACTGTCAAGCGTTGGCGGTTTATATCTTTTAGTGTCTGACGAAGAAGGTATTGAAATTAGCGCTGAAAAGGCTATCAAAACGCAACTCTCATGCTTTACTAGTTTTGGTCCAACAACGCCAATAAGATTCCATCCAATACTAAGTACAGATAATGCAACGCAGGCATTTGAGGACTTTATGAGGTCTGATGACCCCTATGTTTTTGCGCCAGATTTGAATGGCACACTAATTTACAAACGCTTATTCGAGAGTACAGCCACTGAAGGGCCAGCCATTCAGCTTAATGAAGCCAACACACTTACGATTAGTTATTTGGGTGAGAGTAATGCGCATCTCAATACATTGAAGCGCGAGAATTGTGATAACGAAGAGCGCGGAAATAATTCTTTCACTTCTGAAGTAGCGCTTTCGCCGACTAACGGTACAACCTACAGTGTTGAGCTAGATCACCTAAATAGCACAGGCATTTTTATAGAAGCAGACGGGATTAGACAGGCCAATTATGAATTCGTCTGTGAGGCGCCCGGAAGGTATGAAATTAGCTTGAGCATTCCCTATCAGAAAGGAGATCATGTAGGGCAACTCACGTTAGACAGTGATCTAACTGTCGTTTGTCCAGAAAGCTTTACGGGGTGGCGGGTTTTCCATACAACAGTTGCCGATGAATACAAATTTGAAATGTTTGGCACAGCACAATGGAATGGAAGCGCATATGAAAATTTACTCCCAGAAAATATCAGCTTGCATCCATAGCTGGATGAGGTGAATTACACCTCATCCAACAATCTAAGTCGTACAAGCTAAACCATTCGCCTACTCTAGCCCGCCACTCGTCACAATCTCATTCCGCGCAGCCCAATCGCCAATGTCTTCTTTGTTGATTGTCGCTGCCATCAGGTCTGCGAACTTGTCTGGTGTACAGGCAAATGACGGAATACCAAGTTGTGCGTAGCGTGTGGCGATATCTTGGTCAAAGCTAGGGCGGCCATCATCGGAAAGCGCGAGCAGTGCAATCATTTGCACGCCACTCGCTTTGAGCGTGGCAGCACGCTGTAACATTTCGTCTCGATTGCCACCCTCGTACAGGTCACTCACTAAGACTAAGATCGTGTCATTTGGATTCGTAATCTGCGACTGACAATAGGCCAGCGCACGATTGATATCCGTCCCGCCGCCAAGCTGCACGCCAAATAACAAATCAACTGGATCATCAAGCTGTTCACTGAGGTCAACAACAGCCGTGTCAAAAACGACCATGCGTGTTTTTAGCGCCGGCAAACTTGCTAAGACCGCTCCAAACACACCTGAGTACACCACCGAAGCGCCCATACTGCCACTTTGGTCGATGCAAAGCACAACGTGCTTGAGCGCGCTGCGCCGCCGCCCGTACCCAATTCGGCGCTCTGGAATAATCGTTTTATATTCATGCTGGTAATGCTTCAAGTTGGCCTTGATCGTCCGCGTCCAGTCAATTTCATTGTGCCGTGGCCGATTGTTACGGATCGCACGGTTGAGACTACCTTGCACGGCATTCCGCATTGGTTCAGCCAGTTTCTTGGTCAAGTCATCCACAATGCGTTGCACAATAACACGTGCCGTTGCCTTGGCTGTTGTCGGCATAATATCTTTGAGACTTAGCAAATCCGCAGCCAAATGTACATCTGGCTCAAGCCCTTCCATTAGCTCCGGCTCAAGCAACATTTGGCGCAGGTTATGCCGTTCAAAAGCGTCTTGCTGCATGACTTTGACCACGGACTTTGGAAAAAACTCACGGATGTCACCCAACCAGCGGGCAACGTTAGGCTTACTGCCACCAAGCCCACCTTGGGAACTATTAGAGTCGCCATACAGCGATTCCAACGCACTATCCTTTTGCGCATCTAATCCAGACAATGAAATACCAGTCCCATCCTGATGACCACCTAAGGCCAGCCGCCAGCGCTTGAGACGAGGAGAAGTTGATGTTGTCATGCGACCTCCGTGGCTGCTGGCATTTGTCCCAGCAAGACTGCGATGTGATCTAACACACGCTGTCCGCGCGTTGGATCAAGTTCAAATTTAGGCTGTTGTGTTTTGCGCTGCTGACCGCTGGCTTTCCGCCCGATATTGTGCCGCTCACCAGTTTCAAAACTAGAGAATGTGCGTCGAATAAGCGGTAGCGCATGTTGAAACTTATCTTCTGAGATGGTCTCAAACCAACTGTCCAACACATCAAAAAGCACATCATCATGCATTAGCAAAATGCCGCTGTTTTTGAAAAAGCCGTCCAACCACGCTGTGACGCGTGTAATCTCTGGATCAGACAAAGCAAGACCCAACTGATGCGCAACCTCAGGAGATGTGCGTTGCGCTTCATCAAAGAGGATTTTGGTCGCGCGGCCTTGCAAAAGGGCATGCACGCTATCAATAGCGCAAAGCTGATCTAGCGTAGCTAGCCATTGGACCAAATGCTGTTCATTTTGCAACAATTTGACTGCGCTATGAATTTGCTGCAAATGTAGAAAAAGGGTTTCTGCAGCATCATCGGCAATGGAGCGGCAAGCGTTTGGCAAGCCAATACAGATGCGAGTAAAGATGCCGTTGACAACCGTTTCCAGTGCTGCAACGTCCGCTTGATGTTGGGTGCGCACATTGCCATAGCGCAACACATGCGCCAAGCTTGGTAAAGCTTGCATCAAATGTTGAACGTCTGCATCTTGCGCCGCGCGGTCACGGATGCGTTGCACCAACAATTCTGTAGCGTCAGGTAAGTCAGCAAGCAGCGTGTCATCTAATAGCGCGGTCAATTCAGCTAAGTTTTGGGCGGCATTGCTTTTTTCTACTACAAATGCGCCGCTCGCTTGCGCTAATGTTTGCCCATAGCGCCCTGCTTCAATCACTTGTACTTCAAATTCTGGCTGCCAACCTAGCATCCAAGTTTCTTTGAATGTTCCTTTGCCGCGTGATTGTTGCGTTGCACCCCAGTGAATATTCAATAGGCGTAGTCGATGTAACAGTTGTGACCGAGCCAAATCATTAGGCTTACGCAGGTCCAACACCAGCTCTTTGTGAGTAGCACTGACCTGCATTCGCAAGCGTTTCTGGCTTGCCGCTACATCCTTTTGCAAGGGCGTTGTTGGGACAGCTGAACTGACCGTACCAAGGCGATTGCCAATGGTCAGTTTGGCACTAATGAGTTGTAAAACTTTGGGGTTACCATTGGCGAAAACTGCATAAGCGGCCTCATCCAAGGCGTCAATACCAATTGTTGCGCGGCCACGCATGGCGCTTAGCGTTTGCGCCAGACGCACACCATCAATCACTTGCGCACTAGAGGCGTCTAAGCCTTCAGCCCGCAACAACCGAGCAACGCGGGTCAGCCAGCGTGAGGCCAACGTCAGATTACCTGAATCTTGATAGCGCCATAAATGTGAGTACCAACCGGGCGAATTGATCCCAGCACCATAGCCGCTCGCACGCGACAAACGACTGGTCGTCCAAGGAATCCAAGTCGCAGCGACTTTGGCTTTAGGCAAGCCTTTCAGTAATGCATTGTCATCTTGGATCTTGGGTGCATTACCCGAGTCGAGTTGCAAGACCGGCGCGTGCCATGCCCCGCAAACTACCGCGATGCGCGCAAAGCCTTGCTTACGTGCCGCCCGAATAGTCTTACGCATATACGCTTCGCGACGCTGCTCCCAAATCTCTGGCGGCATGTCAGCGTCCGCAACTTCACGCAATGCAGACATCGCTTCAAAAATGGCAGCAAAGACGTCTTCGTCAGCGCCCCGCTCTTCAACAAGTTGCTCCCACCAACGCTCACCATCTGTGTAGCCAGCCGCGTGCGCCAGCCAAGAAAGCGGATCTTGGCGAACGGTTGGAACGGGAGCTTCTGTTGGTGCTAACGGGTCAACGTCCTCTGCGCTTGGTTCTTCTGTTTTTGCAGGTTCTTCCGCTGATTCAGCTAAGTCAGCCGCAAAGCGAAACGCAACTGGCAAGTCCATAAATTGCGTTTTGACGTTTTGCTCAACGCCATATTGCAACGCTTGCCATTCTGGTGAAAATGCAGCAAATGGATAAAAAGAGGCATGCTTAGGAGTATCTTTTGCATACAACAGCAGCGCAATTGGTGGCTTCATGCCTGCATCTGCAACGTGCGTCAGTAGCGCGTCTGCTTCAGGCGGCCCTTCGATCAATATACAGTCTGGACTGTAAGTCGCTAAGGCATTGCGTAGGCTCTGGGCAGACCCTGGGCCATGATGGCGAATGCCAAATATTTTTAGCGTAGACATGAGTTATTTAGGTGACGAGGTTGGATTACAAGTTGAGAGCTCAATACACTCAAAACTCATCCGTCGGCCTCGTCCTTACCCAACCAACTCACGACACGCGCGGTACACATCTTGCCAACCATCGCGTTCACGCACAATGGTTTCAAGATACTCTTCCCAAATGACTTTGTCTTGAACAGGGTCTTTGACAACTGCACCTAATAGCCCAGCAGCAAGGTCAGCTGCTTGCAAATCGCCACCGCCAAAGTAACCTGCCATTGTGAGACCATGATTGACCACGCTAATGGCTTCCGCTGTTGAGAGCGTGCCAGAGGGGCTTTTGAGTTTGCTACTGCCATCTTCTGTGAGGCCATTACGCAGCTCGCGGAAGACTGTGACCACGCGTCGCACTTCTTGCAATGCAGGCGTTGGATTAGGCAGTTCCAGCGATTGCCCAAGCGACACAACCCGCTGCTGCACAATTGAGACTTCTTCATCCATGGTGGCTGGCGGTGGCAAGACAACGGTATTGAAACGTCGCTTGAGTGCGCTAGACAGCTCGTTGACGCCTTTGTCTTTGTTGTTTGCGGTAGCAATCACATTGAAGCCTTTTTCCGCATTCACTTGTGAACGGAGTTCAGGCAAAGGCAATGCTTTTTCGGACAAAATCGTGATCAAGGTATCCTGCACATCACTTGGAATGCGGGTCAATTCCTCAATGCGCATGGTCTTGCCTTCTTGCATCGCCCACATCAATGGGCTTTCCACCATGGCCTCACGGGTTGGCCCTTGTGACAGCAGCTTGGCATAGTTCCAGGCATAGCGAATAGCTTCTTCGCTGGTACCCGCTGTGCCTTGCACAATCAGGCCAGAGTTACCAGAGATCGCCGCGGCTAAATGCTCAGAGACCCAACTTTTGCCGGTTCCTGGCACGCCATAAAGCAATAAAGCGCGATCCGTTGCTAACGTGGCAACAGCAATTTCAATCAGACGTTGATTGCCAATATATTTAGGTGAAATCTTGACGCCATTTTTGGTTTCACCACCCATCAGGTAGGTGACGACAGATTGCGGTGACATTTGCCAATTGCGCGGTCTAATGCCGTCATCAGCAGCCTTCAAGGCATCGAGTTCGTGGGCAAATTGTTCTTCAGCGCTCAAGCGTAGTTGTGTGGTTGACATGATATAGATCCAGTTTATGAGTGTGAAACGGTGGTTACTTAGTAAATTAGCTTGCTGGTTGGACGGCTAGTTGTCTAGCGTCCCAACAAACTCTCTTTCATTTTTTGACGAAATTCGACTTTGCTTAGGAATTCCATATAAGGGAAGACCAGTTTGTCATCATCTGCTGCTGGCTTAAGAATGCGCAGCTGTGGCAGCATTTCAACGGGGACATAAATAGCAAGGGTTTCCAAGACTTGGCGCGCCTGCCACGCATTTTCCCAACGGGCTAAAGAATGTTTGATTGCTTCAGCCAAGGCTTTTTGGAGCCTAGCTCCCCACTGCGGTACGCCAGCTTGCATTACCAACAACGCGACATGTGCACGTGTGAGCATCCGTTCGCGATGCAATAATGTGACAGCTAGCTCATCAATCTGAACAGGCGTTAGCAGCGGCGCTAATGTAGGGATGGCATCCACGGAAGGAATGTAATTCAACAACGCCCAGGCATCATCCGCATTTGGATTGAAATCGCACGCGGTGACCCAACTTGTGAATAACAAGCCGCGGTCTTCTTCAGCACAAGCATCAAGCAACTTGCTAATCTCTGCGTGTTGTTTCCAAACATCAAGCGGTGTACGCGCCAGCACCTGTCGGAAAAGCCAAGCTTTTTTACCAAGCCCCTTTGGCGGGTTTTCGAGCGCAATACCATCACGCGGAGCAGCATCATCAAGGCTAGCTGGCAAATTCAAGGTGACTGTTACACGTCGTTTGAGCAATCCACGTTGAATGTTTAACAACGGAACTGCCCGCTGGATCATGCGCTGTACATAGGCTGAATTTGGTAAGCGTGCTAATAAATCTGCGGCTTCCTTGCGCACCAACTTCGATTTATCATCTAGCGCTGCTTCCAAAAAATCCTCGTCAGCAAGTGATAAGCCAACTTCAAGCGCAACAATCAGAGCCGCGCGATCTTTAGCAACATCTTTTTTCCAGGTATCAATCAAGGCCTCGCGTGCTTGCTGCGGATCTTGGCGGCGCATTTCACGTAACGCAGCGATGCGTTCTGTCAACTTGCCAAGCGCAAAACGTTCAGGAGAATTATTCGCTGCCAGCACATAGCGCCAAGCACTGTTCTGATGCCCCAACCAAATCGCACGCGGAGTAGTAACCGCTAAAAATGCTTTTCGTAAAGACGTGTCATAGTGTGCCATCTCAAGCAATTGTGGCAAGATGACATGCGGTAAGCGTTGACCAGACTGCGCAACAAGACGCAAGAATTCAGGCAATAGGCCTTTATAGTGTCCACTGACCATCTGTTGCAACATTGCAATCGCAACGCGATTGATGGCAGGCTTGGCATCTTCAACAGCGACCTCTTGCTGTAGACGGACAGTCGTTTCTGTCATCCGAGCCGCCTTTTGATACAGATTAACTGTCGCTGCTTTGGTCAAAAGCTCCGCTTCGGGTGAAGATTGCGACAGTGTGCCGAGCCCCGTTGGCGCAGCAGGCAGTTGACGTCTTTCAGTTCCTAGCAACGCAACGATGGTGAGTGCCTCTAAATACTCGCGCATCCTTACACCTCCTGATCAAAAACGACGAGCGTTTCATCCCAAATAGACAGTGGCATTAGGTGAGCACCATCCCACTCTGCCACTAAATCAATTGGGTGACCACCACTCACAGCCATCAGTTTCCAACTGTGCTGGAAGCCAGCTGCCAATGGCACGACTTGATTATGTTGGTCGCGTAAGCGAAACCCATTTTCTGTAAATATTGGCGTAAGTTGATGCAAGACAACCGGCAATCCGGGGAGCCAACAGTTTGCGGCAATAGCAGCGCTATAGGCATCTAACATGGTGTCAAAGTTCGAAGTGTGTGGCGCAGTTGCAAAATCTGGCGCTGTGATCAACTGTGGCGACTGTTGCACTTTGATCAGCGCCCGCAATTCATACATGCTGGGATAAAACACCAACTCACCACGCCATTTTTGGCCTGCCCCAAGTTGCGTTTTGAAGTTCGACAATTGTCCAAATGCATGATCAATAATGAGTGCAGCTTTACCTGAATGCTGCCCCCATAGCCATGCTTTCCGTGTCCGCAATTTGTCTTCCACAGACATTTGCATTGCTAACACTTGCCAGTCATCCACAACACCCTGCTGTTGCAGCAAGTCTTGCGTTGGGTCTGGCCAACCAATGGCACGTTTTACATCAGTAGCAACTAAGGTTGGTAGTTGATCAATTTGCTTATAGGCTGAAATCAGTAGTTGTAAATTGCCAAGTTCGCCCAACAAGGTACTTGCCCAATCTGGATCACCAGACCGCAATAGTGCTAACTCACGCACACGACGCGCTAGACCAGGCGCTTGGGCATCGACCAAACGCGCCGCCATGTCAGTGTAGAACACAGCGCGTTTGCTAGCGAGTTCTGTTAGGCCAGCGCGAACAATATCGTGAAGCCAGCGTTCAAGCTCAACAATTCCGCCTTGCACTTTATGTGCACGGGCTTCTTGCCGCTTAGCTTGTGCAACAGCATCAACGGGCTTACCCGGATCACGGGTAACTTTGGGTTTTTGCTTTGCTGCTCGGCTGGCTATCCACTCTGCCACCCATTCAGGTGGCGCGGTATTTGAAAATGAATCAGCTTGTTGGGCATATACATAGAAGAGCGCCAGACCGTGCTTACAAGGGAACTTGCGACTAGGGCAGCTACACTTGAACGCAGGTCCGTTCAGATCAATCCGCGTTTGATAAGGCTTCTTGCCACTACCACGGCATTCACCCCAGAGCGCAGCTTCAGTTGCGCCAAGGTTAGACCAGCGACTGAGGGTACGCAGTTTTTGCGCAGCTTTGATCGACTTCGCATCTGGCGCGAGTGCATCAATTTGAGCGGGAGTCCAAGCTGTCATCAGGAAACCTGTACAGGAACACGAACCCAAATACGGACGTGCACTTTTATTGGTTTTGAAGTTGGGTTAACAGGAAGATGGCGGATTTGACGCGCTGCGCGTTGCACCACCGAAAAGCGGATTTTCATGTTGCTATCCTTTTGTTAAGTTACTCAGTGCATTTCACTGAGGTGCAGTGTGTTAGTTAGCAAAATTGCTTGGTTACGATGGAAGAATTATAGAACAAGAATTCTGATTGAGCAAGCAATTAGCAACACCAAATATGTTAGCTATTGCATACTACTATCAATATAAGAACTTTCGTAATAGTAAACAGCATATTCTCTTGGGATACGCCTGAAGGACTTTAGAAGGCAATAGAGAAAATACCCCTTAGCAAATATGCCACCCTCAACAAGCTTGCATACGCTAAAATTCAAGCAGCTTTACACACACAAGTTACGCATCAACAATCTTATGGAACAAAATTTCAAATATCTTGGCAAAGGCCGCCCTATTATTGAAGGGCATGAAAAGGTGACAGGGTTTACCAAATTTGCAGCAGACCTCAATCTGCCAAATTTGCTCCATGCACAGCTAATTCTTAGCCCTTATGCCCACGCTGAAATTTTGTCAATTGATAAAGACGATGCAGAAGCATTAGATGGTGTAGTGGCAGTCCTCACTTGGGCAGACTTGCCGACGAAAGACAGAACAGCAACATCGCGAAACAGCACCATTTTGGCGAAAGATATTGTGCAATGGGCTGGCCAGCCGGTCGTTGCAATTGTTGCCACCTCGCCTGCCATCGCACAGGATGCAGCAGAACTAGTCTTTATTGATTATGAGCCATTGGATGCCGTCGCGCACACATTAGACGCCATTGCAGATAATGCGCCAGAGGTTTGGCCCAACGGGCTCCCTCAAGACGATGATGATATGGGCAGCCTACACGGCGCGAGCAGCAGCGGCACTGCTGTAACGCAAACGTTTAGCTATCCCAACGTGCATGATGAAAATCACTTCATACACGGCGATGTCACCACCGGGTTCGAGCAAGCAGACATTATTGTTGAAAATCGTTTTACGGTTCCTGCGTTGCACCAAGCTTACATGGAACCACACGCTTGCGTGGCAGACCCGACCCACATTTCAGGTGGAATGACCATCTACAGTGGCAGTCAAAGCAAATTTGGGGTTCGCAATGAAGTTGCCAAACAACTCGGACTACCGAAGCATAAAGTTGTCGTCTCAGACATCACAGTAGGCGGCGGTTTTGGTGCCAAGTATGGCCTAATTGAGCCACTTACCGCAGCAATCGCCAAAGCAGTCAAACAGCCTGTGAAACTAGTTTATTCACGGTCAGATGATTTTCTCAACACCACTCCAGCGCCAGAAATGGTCATTGACATCAAAGTTGGCGCAAAAAGTGACGGGACGCTAACGACCTTGGCAGCCAAGCTCTTTTCTAACAATGGTGTGTTCAAGATCTTTGGGCATAGCGATCTCGCTGCTAAGTTAATGAGCAGCTGGTATCAGTGGCAAAACATGCAGCTAGATACATATGAAATCCACAGCCACATCATGCCTGACGGTGCCTATCGCGCACCAGGCGCGCCACAGGCTGCATTTGCTATCGAAAGCTGTATTGATGATATTGCCAGTCAGTTAAATATCGACCCACTTGAAATGCGGCTGCAAAACGTTGTAACGTCCGGCTCACTGTGGTCAAACGTTCCCGCTGAAGGCGCACCGAAGACAACATTCAAAGAAACAATTACAGCGCTGCAACACCACGTTGCGTGGCAACATAAAACCTGTGGACCAAATGAAGGGATTGGAATCGCTGTTACTGGCTGGGGCACAGCTGGTGGCGCTGGTGAAGCAACCTGTCGTGTGGACGATGACGGCACTGTGCATGTTGATGTCGGCCATGCAGACATCTCAAACAACAATTCTAGTTTTGTGCTGGTCGTTGCTGAAGCGCTAGGCGTTTCTCCAGACGATGTTTACATCAACACGCATGACACAACCGGTGCTTACGCCCCGCACAGTGGCGGCAGTCGCGTCACGTATGCAATGGCAGGATCGCTCGAAGCCGCAGCAACAGAAGCAAAAGAAAAGCTTATCAAGACCGCCGCAGATCGATTTGAAGCCGCGCCAGAAGACATTGAACTTAAAGAAGGGAAAGCCCAAGTCATTGGGGTCCCTAAGACCGCATTACCAATTGGCAAATTGGTCGAAATCGCTCGCGAAAAAGGCGGCGGCACGGGTCCAATTGTGGGACAAGGAAATCACGCCCCAGACCGCCCTAGCCCTGCAGTCTCAGCACACCTCATCAAAGTACATGTGGATCCTGATACTGGTCAAGTCACCCCATTGCAGTATGTCATGGCGCAAGATGTGGGATTTGCACTTAACCCAACCTTAGTCGAAGGTCAATTCCACGGTGGGATGGCGCAAGGGTTAGGGATGGCGCTGTCTGAAGGAATGCAATTTAGCGAAGATGGACAGGTGCTTACTGGCTCCTTTATGGACTACGGATTACCGCTTGCAGCACACCTGCCAGATCTGGAGACGATTATTGTGATGGAACCATCGCAAGATGGTCCCTATGGCATGCGCGGCGTTGGCGAGCCACCAATCATGGGCGCAATTGCCGCAATGGGCAATGCGATTAAGGATGCAGTGGGAGTTAGGATGACGGAAGCGCCGTTCAAAGCGGAGACCGTTTGGCGGGCGATGCAGGAGCCTGTGTAGAGAGCATCAATGCTACGACTTTTGGCACGCGAGTTAGCCGAATAATGCGAATTAAGTTGACTCGATATAAATCCCGAACTGGTCTAGAAACGCTAGCAACTCAGCTAATGTGAAAAAATCAATGCAAGGATACGCCCCAGGCTGAATATCTGTTGCGCTCAATAACTTTTGCGTCAACAACACCGCTGGCGCAGTTGGAATACGCGGACCATTATTAGGCGCAATCAATGCGACCTGATGGGCGCGCCCTTGTCGATCTTCAAGCCAAACCGCACAGCTTCCGGCATAAGACCCAAGGAACTTAAAGAAATCACTGCCACGCACAAGTAGCGGCGCTAGTGTTGCCAAAGGTAAGCTTGGGATCCAACGGCGGATGTGGCCCAACACGCTAATTGCCAA
>JAHDBS010000055.1:0-11524 GCA_020630225.1 Anaerolineales bacterium
TGTCATTTATTGCTGCTGAGAATGAAATCGATACGCTTGACACAATGCTCATTGAGCAGGGCGCTGCTGCCTATGCAATGGCAATGTCAAAAGCGAAAGCTGTTAGTGATACAACTAAGCGCTTGCGCGGTGACTTCATTGACGCTGTCCTTGCTGGTTCTATTCCTGCTGCTGAGCTTGAACGCTGGGCTGGTCGGCTAGGGCACCATATTGATAGTCCGCATGCAGTTGTGGTGTTCTCGTGGGGTGAAACAAAAACAGGAGCGCCGCCTTCACAGCGCCGCCTAGAAACCATTGTAAATAGCGAAATTGGTTTGGGGCGCTTGTCTGCGCTGGTGCGGAACTCACAAGATGAAGTCGCTGCATTTATTGCGCTTGACGAACGATTGTCAATCAATAGTGCGCGTAGCCTGTCCGATAGTGTCTTCGAATTAGCGACACAAGATTACCCCCGAACAAAAATTTATTGTGGCATTGGGCGCCCAGCGCGCAATGTGCATGAGTGGGCAACGTCACATCGTGAAGCCACTCAGGCGATGGGAACGGCGCGGCGCCTAGATGAAAGTCGCCCGTTGTACTTTGGTGACCTAAGCGTTCACCGTTTGTTATTCCAATTGCAGGGATATGAAGAGCTTGAACAGTTCTGCAACGAAACAATCGGACCGTTGTTGGAATATGACACAAAGCACAACAGCACATTGGTCAAAACTTTGTCTGTATATTTTGAGCACCTTGGCAATCTAACTCAAACTGCTGAAGCCTTATATATTCACCGTAATACACTCCAATATCGGATGGAGCGGATTGGTGAAATTGCAGGCTTAGATTTAGATAACCCGGAAACGCGGTTGGCTGTCCAACTGGCGCTCAAAGCGTATAAACTTCTGCCTGAGTATTGATTTTTTAGGAAGTTGCTTTGAAAATTAGAGAGCGTCAGCGACAAGCTGGCGCTTTTTTATTACATTATTTCTTATGTCTACATCTCGCTACTGCCGCATTGTTGTAAAACTTGGCACCAGCACATTAACTGATGGCACCATTTCGCTTGCGCCGCATCGTATTATTGAGTTGGTACGTCAAATGGCGCAGCTTATGGATGCTGGCGTCGATTTGGTCTTAGTCTCTTCAGGGGCGCAGGCTGTTGGCTCTGAAGTTTTGAAGTTTCCAAAGATTCCAAAAGAATTGCCACGCAAGCAGATGCTGTCTGCAATTGGGCAACCGCGTCTAATGGCGCTCTATGAGCAATTATTTGGGCTCTATGGCAAAAATGTGGCGCAGGTGTTGCTTACGCGCAAAGACATCTCGCGCCGATCTGGATTTTTGAATTCACGCAATACAATGCTTGCGCTTTTGCATCACGGTGGAGTGGTGCCGGTTGTAAACGAAAATGACACGGTCGCTACGGATGAAATCCGTGTGGGGGACAATGACAACTTGTCCGCACAGGTAGCAGCCCTTATCGGCGCGGATTTGCTCATCATGTTGACTGACCAAAATGGAGTTTACACAGCTGACCCACGTAATAATCCAGATGCTGAGTTGGTTTCAGTAGTAGATGAGCCTGAAATTCCAACTCGCCTATGGCAAGCAGCAGGCACAGGTGGGTTGCTTGGGACTGGGGGCATGTTGACCAAACTACAGGCGGCGGACTTAGCGCGGCGTTCTGGCGTAGAAACAGTCATTGCAAATGGGCGTGCTGAAAATATTGTGGCTCGCATTGCAGCTGGAGAAGACGTTGGGACTAAATTTACGCCGGTTGTCACTTCAATCGAAAGTCGCAAGCGTTACATTCTTGCCGGCTGGGACAAAAAATCTTGCCTCATTATCGACAATGGTGCGGTGAACGCATTGCATCAAGGTGGCAGTCTATTGCCTGTTGGCATTCGGCGTGTAGATGGCGAATTTGAGCGTGGCGATACAGTTGCCGTTTTTGACCAAGATCAAAATGAAATTGCGCGCGGACTAGTCAACTATAACCACCAAGAATTGCTCCGCGTAATGGGGCAAAACTCCACTGAAATTGAAACAACACTCGGCTATGCATATGGCGATGAAGCTATTCACCGAGATTATCTAATTTTGAAATAGAGGAAAGCATGATCGATTTGAAAGCACTTGGGCAGCGGTCAAAAGCAGCTGCATCTGTCATGGCAGTAGCATCTAATGCACAGAAAGTCGCGGCATTGCAAGCGTTGGCAGACGGGCTCAAAACATACGAAGCAGAAATTTTAGCTGCTAACAAGCTTGATGTAGATGCTGCAAAGGCAGCCGAAACGGCAGAAGCATTGGTAGAGCGCCTAACTTTGTTCCCAAAGCGTCTGGAAGGCATCGCAAATGATGTGCGTAACGTTGCCGACTTGCCAGATCCAGTAGGCACAACGTTTGATGAGCGCGAACTGCCAAACGGGTTACAGATTTGCCGTCAGCGTGTCCCGTTAGGCACGTTAGGGGTTATTTATGAATCCCGACCAAATGTCACCATTGACATTGCTGCACTTGCAATCAAGACCGGTAATACTGCTATTCTGCGCGGTGGTAGTGACAATTTGCGCTCAAATCAGGCGTTGATGAAGGTTGTGCACGGGGCGTTGGAAAGTGCTGGTTTGCCTGCTGATACGGTCTTGCTGATTGAAAATACAGATCGCAAATATGTTGGTGGAATGCTCAATCTGCATGATTACATTGACATTATTATTCCGCGAGGGGGGCATCGATTACACGCCTTTTGTCGCGAGAATAGCACGATCCCAGTCATTACAGGTGGGATTGGTATTTGTCACTATTACATTGATGAAACTGCAGACCTAGATGCATCCATTCCCGTTATTATCAACGGCAAAACGCAAAGACCATCGGTCTGTAATACGCTTGATACATTGATTGTGAATGAAAAGGTGGCAGCTGAATTTCTTCCCAAAGTTGTGTCTGCACTTGGCGACTTAGGGGTGGAGTTCAAAGCGGGACCACGAGCCATAGCTTACGTTGACGTAGACAAGGTTAGCGCTGCTGGACCAGACGACTTTGATACTGAGTGGATGGCCCTTGTGCTGGGCTTGATGGTGGTTGATACCCTCGATGAGGCGATTGTACATATCAATGCGCACAGCATGGGGCACTCAGACGCAATTATGTCTGCAACGCCAGAGAATATTGAGAAGTTTGTCAACACAATTGACTCTTCTGCAGTGATGGTAAATGCTAGTACACGCTTCAATGATGGCGGGCAGCTTGGACTTGGCGCTGAAGTAGCGGTTAGCACGCAGCGCTTACATGCGCGTGGGCCAATGGGGCTTCCTGAGCTTACAACTTATAAGTGGGTTGTAAGAGGAGACTATACCTCTAGAGCTTAGCTAAGAAACAAAAAGCGGGTTGTGAGAATTCACAACCCGCTTTTTTATTTACGTAACGTTTTCGCTCAGTAATTATGGGCGTGGAACGTCTTTGATGTCTACAATGTGGTCGAACAACTTGCCAGTTTCAACAATGGTGACAGGCACGCCAGTTTCTTTTTCAATGGTTTTGATCAAGTCCCAAGCTTTGTCGGTGAGTTGTTCAGGGGTGACTGCGTTTGCGCATTCAGGATCGTAGTGGTCCATGAATGTGACTGCAATTTCGGTTGGCCCGTTCAACATGCAAGCGTAGCGCAGCATATCGTATGGGATGCTTTCGGCTTTACGACGCAAGCGGCCAGTGACCACGCCATATTCATCAATACCGCGCTTCTTGATTTCTTCAGGATCCAGTTCGCCTGGCAATGGACCTTCACCAACGCGTGATGGGACTGCTTTTACAATCAAGCAGCAACCGTCAATCAATTGCCAGTTAAGACCAACATCATCTGCGGCAGCGGCTGCAGTACAGTTGTCTGAGGTCACAAATGGGTAGTCAGGTGACAACGCCAATGAGAGGTAAGTGCCTTGGGAACATTCAATAATGACTAGACCTTCTTGTGCTGCTTCATTGACAATTTTTGCAACGTCGTCAGCATATGGCTTGAGTGAGTCAATGTCACGTGCTTGCTTGTTCTTGCGGAGGATGAAGTCTACACGTGCAGCGCCAGAACCACTCTTCGTAGAGCCAACAGTGTCAGCCAAGTGTGAATTAGCGGTTTCGCGTTCGCGGTGTTCTGGCAAAATTACAGGACAGCGATAGTCAACTTTGACGCGGTCTGCCAATCCATAGCGTTCAACTTCGTCTGCAAACACTTCTGGATCAACTGCAACACCAGAGCCAATGACAATTTGTGTCTCTGGGTTCATGAAACCAAGTGGCAATTGACGGGTTTTGATCAACTCACCGTCGCTCATGTAAATGCTGTGACCAGCGTTAGTGCCAATCCCAGCGCGTGCACATACCAGTGCGTTATCGCGTTTGGACATCCAGGCCGCGATTTTGCCTTTGCCTGAGTCTCCCCAGAATGAATCGATTACGATTACTGCGCCCATTTTCTTTTCCTTGGTAACGACATTTTGTCGGTTTTTTAGAAAGCTAAGTGTTACGGGAATAACACCTAACTCAGAATGTACGATTTTCGATATTAGATTTGCAAGATTTACAGCCAATTAAGACAGTTGGTAAGCTACTTACAAACAAAACCCGGCCAATTTTAGACCGGGTTGATTTTTGCTTTTTTGTTCGGGCTGACTAAAGGATTAGCCATCTCCTTCGGCGGGTGGATCAGTTGGCTCAGGAGCGACCCCAATTCCAGTCCATGTGAATATTCTATCTTCACTTGTAACGCCTGCGGGTTCATATTGCGGGTTACCATTTTCATCATCCGCAATTTGGCGCACGACTACCACGTTCCATTGGTATGCGTGCGGCGCTGCTTCCACCGGCTTCATATCAACATTGATAATGTGACGAGTAGATTGTGTCACGGCTTCGACAGTTTTACCATCAGGGTCAGTCACATCCTGCACAGTAATACGATAAAACTCATTTGGTGCAAGAATGCTAACTGCTGACCATTCTAAGCTTACCGTTTGTTCGACGGCAGAAACGGCTGTGCCGTTTGCTGGACTAATAAGCTCTGGTGCAGCTTTAGGTGGCAAAGGCGTGTCGGTTGGTGTTGGTCCTGGAGTTGGGATTGGTGCGTCTAATGGAATGCGCAAACTTTCGCCACTCGTGATTGCATAGTCTGGACCGGGCTTACCGTTGACATCGGCTAATGTTTCAAAATCAACCCCATAGAAAGTTGCAATACTAGAGAGGCTTTCACCTGCGCCAACAATGTGTGTTGGGCGCGCGACTTGGGTAAGTTCTCCAGCTGGCACTGTATTTGTTGCAGTAGGCAACGGCGTTGCAGTGGGTTGTGGGACTAAGACTTCTTGGCCTTGGAACAGAATACAATCTGTCCCAAATCCATTGGCTTGTCGAATACTTTCAACCGAAACCTGATAAATTGCCGCCAAACTGCTACAAGTCTCACCTGATGCCACACTGTGGGTTAGCGGAGGCAACGGAGTGGTTGTTGGTGTATTTGTAAATGTGGCGGTTGGAACTGATGTCAGCGTCGGCAGCGGTGTTCGAGTCTGCGTGACTGTTGGTGTTGCATCTACAAACATGTCACTTCGGACTGCGAAAAGCGTTAGGCCAACCCCAAGCACCATGAACAGCAAAATGCTGGCCAAAAACACCGGCATTGGAATTGAAACTTGATTTGAATTGCGCTTGGTCGCAGCTGTGCGGCCAGTCGTACTTCTTACCGTTTGCGTTGTTTCAGGTCGTGGTGGGGCTGCAACAGGTTGTGTAAAGCCGGGGCTTTGGGTAGAGCCAAGGTTAGGGCGCTCGGTTGGCCGTGACTCTACAGGCATAGTGCCTGTAGTCTGGCTAAGTGAAGGCTTTTTTTCCTTCAGCGATGTGCCACAAACAATGCACTTCGTGGTGGCAGCGCCAACACGGACACCACAAGCAGGACAATAGCGTGGAGCTGCAGGATCGTTATTACGTGTAGCCATTAAGCTTGCGCTTCAGCCGCTAATGAGCCATCCAAGCCCAGGTCTGGGGCAACAGCTTGCATTGCTTCAATGACGTTGCCAACATGGGTCCAGAGTTCAATTCCCATCTCTGCTGCGCCAATTTCAACATCTTCGCGATTGACGCCAGCAGCAAACGCTTTTGTTTTCCATTTTTTCTTAACAGACTTGACTTTCAAATCCATGATGGATTTACTCGGGCGAACAAGAACTGCTGCAGTAATCAAGCCTGTAATTTCATCACAGGCAAATAATGCTTTACGGATGTCGTTGTCGCGTGTAATGCCAGTGTGCGGTGCATGACTCAAGATAGTTTGAATCATGTCTTCATCAACACCGCGCTCGCGCAAAATAGCGGAGCCCGCTTGCGGATGTTGTTCTAAGGTTGGGTGAATTTCCCAATCAAAGTCGTGAAGAAGACCAGCCATTCCCCATTGGTCAGGGTCACCATTGTATTTGGGCGCGTACCAGCGCATGGCTGCTTCAACAGACAGCATATGTTTTCGGAGACTATCGCTCTGGACATGTTCACAAACAATGCCCCAAGCATCTTCACGCGTTATGCTCATATAAGTAATATCTGCTCTTTTGTGTTGACACAGTGTAAATTTATTTATCTATAGTAACTTACACCATTATTGTGTTTTACATATGAAAAGCACGCGAAATTCTACCACTTTGGTTTGCAACCTTTTGGATGTCATTTGCGTATAGATGGGTAAGTAGATTAGCAATCGGGAGATCGTAGCAATGCGAAATTTTATCGTTCACACACTTGTCATGACTGTTGCCATTGCCATCGCATTTTATGTGGTGCCTGGCTTCACGATTGACGGTGACCTCTGGGAAACAATCACAGTATTAGCGATTATCATGGGAGTCGTCAATGCGGTTGTGCGTCCTATTCTGAAATTCTTCACATTCCCCTTGATTATTTTGACGCTTGGCTTTGGTGTATTGATCCTAAACACACTAATGTTCATGCTGTCAGCGAACTTAGCTGGCCAAATTGGTTACAACGTCATTGTCTCAGGCTTTGGCGCGGCGTTTATGGCGGCGCTAGTTGTGAGCTTGGTCAATATGTTTGTGATGGGGCTGATCCAAAAAGAAGAAGACTAGGATTTTGAGCGCCGGGTCGGTAACAACGGCCCGGTTTCTTCTATTTTGGCAATAATCGGACGCGGCTTGCTTGAACTGTCATTTTCAAACCCGATGATTCGCGGGTGAGCATAGCGCCAAAGTACAGCGATAGAAGCCATTACAGGGACGATAATTAGAGCGCCTAAGATCCCAAAGGTTGCTAGTGCGCCAAATACTCCGACAATCACCAATGCTGGATGTAAATTCAGCGTGTATCCTAAAATTTGCGGTCTTAGCCAAATGTTTTCAACATTCTGGATGAAGATAATAATTCCCAGCACGACAACAGCAAACCAAAAATTTGAAATTGGCAAGATTGTTGAGCCTGCAAAATAAGCAATTGCAGTTGCAATAATGCCTGCGACTGTTGGACCGAGTGATGGAATGAGATCCAACACACCGGCAATAATGCCAATAACTAATGCGCCAGGTAATCCAACCGCAGCTGTCAGTGCCCCTGTGAGAACTCCGATGAGGGCGGCCAACATTGTCTGCCCGCGTAGAAATCGTCCCCAAACCAAGTCGATCTTGTCAATCAACATTGTCACATCTTCTTCCAAATGAGATGGGAAAACGTCAATAAGCCACGCCCGGACGCGTGGGCCATCGCGCAACAAATAGAACGTTGTGATGAGAGCGATTAGAACCCAAGCAAGATTCGTACTTATGCCCGCCAAAATTTCGACTGCGCCTACAGCGCTTGATGTTGCAAAGCTAGTCGCAGACTGCACGAGATCATCTGGATGGAACGGGATTTCAAATTCGAACCCAGCAACTTGAACAGGCTCTGCAGTAAAGCGCTGAATTTGCTCTGGAATTTGCTCAACGTAATAACGCAGGTTGCTTGCTTGTCTTGCGATTGGTGGGGTTGCAATTGCTGGCAATGCAAACAAAATTCCGATGAAAACCAAGTAGACAATTCCTACAGCCCAGTCACGGGAAAGTCGCGGAACAATACGTCGTAATCCATAGACAACCGGATTGAGTAGGTAAGCGAGTAAACCCGAGATCAGAATGGCACCGAACAGTTGGCGTGCAGCTAAGATGACCCAGAGGCTGGCAGCAAGCGCGGCAAGAACAACTAAATAGCTAGTCGTACGTGACCAGCGCGGTGGAAAGGAAATCTGTTGATTGTCTGACGGTGGCGTTTGAGGTTCGTTTGTCATGCCGAAAAGTTAAGGTATTGACCGTTATTGCGAGCAACTATAGCCCGACTTACTCAATAATCGTATCCTAATGTCTACATTTCTACCAGAACCGGAAGCGTTGATTCTAGTTGCAGTCTTACCTGAACCGCGCGATTTGAAAATTGCTAAAACGCTGGGGTGGTATCGCATGCGCGCAAACAAAGCCCCGAAAGTGATTAGCGTTGACTATGTTGCGTTTTATCAGACTGCCAAATTTGGTGAGTTGCGTTGGCAAGTGCAGTATTTCGCTGAAGTTAGAGGGCATGAGCTGGTGACTCGTAAAGAGTTAATGCGGCAAGCGCCAGATCATCCGCGTGCTAACGATCGCTACTTCAAGTTGCAGCTTGGCAATATGTATCAGCTCGAGTTGCCAATTGTGGCCACAAATTGGCGTAGATTGACGTTCTTGTACACAACAGGGCTTCAATTCAATGCAGCCAGCACGCTGACTGACTTAGTCGTGCGTGGGCAAGAGCGTGAACTACTTTGGACAGCGTTGAAAGAAAGACAGGCGACCTTTACGCCTGAAGTCTTTTCAGACGCGCCGCAAGTTGATATTGACCTTAGCCTAATTCTTGCGTTGCAAAGTCTTGGAAAACTTGATGACTTTGATTTTGGATCAATTTCCTAAGCGCTCAACAACTAAGTAAGGATCGCCACCGACAATACAATGCCCGTTTGGACCAAGGCATTCGGCACCTGGCAACGGGAATTCGTAATGTCCAGTTGCAGGAATTTCTAGTTCTACACCACGTCCTAAACGATCGTAGATCATGACTGCTTCTGCGCCTGCAGTTATTGGTAAGACTAAATGCACATCTTGCGCCGTGCGTGCCCAGACAACGCGTGTGATCAAATTTCCGCGTTCTAGCGTCACAATTTGAGTAAGATCGTCTGTAACGTGGGTAATTGTCTCAGCGCCAGCGAAATGCGTTGTAATTGCGCCGAGGGCTCTCGCAATTGGCCGCAAGCTGTCATCGGCGCGCTGGATGCCATATGAATCGCCCGCTGGGTGGGGGCCAAAATCTTTCAGCTTGTAAGTTGCAATCCGTTCTGCTCCAGCAGCGAGGGCTAGTGCATGGGCTTGTACCAAAAATGAAGCTTGCTGCCGCATTGTAATTTTGTGTAAAGGCGTCTCCCACACTGCTTCAGGATCATCATAGGGTGGGGCATTGGTTTCATTCATCCAAATTGGTTTATCTAGTCCAAACGCCTGCAGTGTGTCTTGCTGCTGTTTCAAAATGGCATAGACCGTTTCCGTATCAAAATAGATATGGAAAGTGGCGATGTCAAAGTAATATCCGTTTTCTTCTGCAGTTGGGTCACTGCTAGCTTCTGCTAAAAAGCGTTCTAAATATGGCTCGCGCTCATAGACCACATCATGCCAATAAGTAAAAGCACCAAGATGAATTTGTGCTTCAGGGTCAATCGCGCGCGCAGCCTGATGCGCGACTTTTACCATTTGGTAGTAGTCTGCGACTGAGCCAATGAGTTGCACACCTGGATGGTCGGGGGCTATATCCGGTTCATTCCACACGATCCAGTGTTTGACTTGATCATGATTTTCCGCAACGATGCGAGTTACAAATTGTCCCCAGTGATTTTCAGGATCGTCAAAAGGCAAATATAACCCCGTTGGCACACCGTTATGTGGAGACACTTCTGTGGCCCATGGTGGGGTGCCAATTAGTAACATCGCGATTTCGCGCTGACCAGCAATTGATGTTTCGATCCAATCCAATTCATCAGCTGTTACAACCCAGTCTTCAGGGCCATCTGGTTGTCGGTTATCCCAACGCACAACAATCCGATCCCAGCCAACGCCAAGCTCTGTTGCAAGCTGTGGAGAAAAATAACTGCCAATTGCACCGAAACGAGGATCGGGTGCTGGTGTTGCTTGTGATGAGAGTGTGTTCGGAGACGCGAATAATAGCCCGATCGCAATAGCGATTGTGCTAATTCTGAAGAGTTGCCATGAATACTGCCGCATATTACGTGAAATTATACTGACGAAATGTGAGTGAACTTCGTATAATTCTCATCCAATGGCAAAGAAAAAATTCAAACCGTTCGATGCAGTCTTTGTTTTCGGTTATGGACTAGCCGAAAATGGCGAGCTTTCAGCGCTCAGCAAGTTAAATGCGTTAGCAGCTGGGCATAGTTTTTCAGTTGGCCGAACACACACGCTTATTTTGAGCGGTGGCATTGATGGCCAACCTAACGCTACCTCAGTCGCACAACAAATGCAGGCTTACATTAGGCGTCGCTTTGGTGTGCGTAAAGACGCGTTTGTAATCGACAAGCAATCAAACAACACGCTCGAAAGTTTTATCTATCTCGCAAATTTGATGGATAGACACCCAGCACAGTTGCGATTGGCTTATATCGCGCTATCTAAGCATTTCAACTATGTGCGCGAAATGGCACAGTTGTTTGATCTTGTTCATGAAGAAAACCCAGCAGAAGACTTAGTCGCTGCAAGGTCACAGCGCCATCGCATTTACTTGGAAGATAGCCTTACTGGTGCTAATCCGGCTTATTCTGAGCTAATGAGCAGCATTCAAGACGAATTGAGCTGGGTTAGAACAAAGCCAGCGTACTGGATACCAGCGCTTACCGCATTGGAAGATCGATTTCGGCTGGCAGGTGTACTTAAGCGGGGATCAGGTATTGCAAAATACTTGCAAGAGCATGATATCAACCCGCATAAAATGCGCGATCGTAAATTGCGTAAACGAATTGATGCGCTTGAACGCGTAATCCCAACTAAACAAAATGACAACTAATCAACAACCTGGGTCCCTGAACTGCTTTGTTTGTGGAATTGAAAATCCAGTCGG
Organism: Anaerolineales bacterium; assembly: GCA_020630225.1. Lineage (GTDB taxonomy): Bacteria > Chloroflexota > Anaerolineae > Anaerolineales > UBA6668 > JAHDIM01. Next base: position 11,146 of record JAHDBS010000055.1, read on the forward strand.
TCTAAAGCTTGTTTTCTTCGACAATGGAGAAGATGAAGTGCACTGTAACTACACATTTCCAAAGCACTTTGAAGGGTTTCCTGGTGTTGGGCATGGGGGCATTGTTGCCACCATCCTAGATGAAACTGTTGGACGCGTTGGTATGATCAACAAGCCAGATCGATTTATGATGACCGTCAAGATTGAGGTCAAGTACCGTAATCCAGTACCGATTGAAACGCCGTTAGAAATTGTAGGGAAACGCGAGCGTGACCGGGGACGCTTATTGCAAGCAACAGCGTTTATGCGCGTTGCTGGAACAGACACGATTTTGGCAGAGGCCTCTGCTGTGCTTGCGAATATTCCAGATGGCGTTATCGAGGAAGGTAATTTAGAAGAA
>JAHDBS010000055.1:11624-17767 GCA_020630225.1 Anaerolineales bacterium
ACAATCAAATCGCGAAAGTCCAGCGGCGGGGCGATCTCCGTCAGAGAGGAATATGAGTTCCCCATAGAAGCTGGGCAATATCAGCCTACTAGTTGGCCGGCTGATGTCTCAGTACGCGGTAAGTTTGTAGCAACACTAGAGTCAGCGCGTCTCACGCCATATTTCGAAATTCGCCAAGTCCGACACTCCCGTGACCTGTTGGCAGCTAAAAATCCTGAACCTGTAGCAGAATGGACATTGGATTTCGTTCAGGTTTGGAAAGAAACTAATTTGCTAGATGAGTTTGCGGTGCTAGAGGTTGAGCTTTATGATGCGTCCAATACATCTGTGCTTGACCAAATTGTTAATGAAATTGAAACCAAGTACGGTTTGATCAGCGTTGCGGTTGCCAAATTAGCACGCGCCGAGCAGTCAGTTTTGCAGTGGCAGAAAACTCGATTTTGAAATTCAGCCACAAAGTGATTAAATAAAAACATGTCTGCACAAACCGATGGCAAACAAACCGTAATAGTTGTTGATGACGAAGCTGAAACCGCTGCAATGTTGGGTACAATGTTGCAAGTTAGCGGGTATGACGTTCTTCGCGCGCACTCGCCAGCCAAGGCTATGACTCTCATTCAGCATCATAATCCTGACTTAGTCTTACTCGACATTATGATGCCGGGCGTATCTGGTTTAGAATTGTGTCGGTATTTGCGCCGCGACCCGCGTTATCGTGAACTTCCTGTTGTGATTGTCTCTGCGAAATCACAGCCTGAAGATATTCGCGAAGGAATTGATGCTGGGGCGACCGCATACCTCACGAAACCAGTGGCAATGAAAACACTTATCCAGACCATTGGAACGTCGCTAGGAAATAACTGACCTGTCAAACGTAGTCGGTAGCAGGCATACTAAGGAGAAATTACAACTGGAAGCATTAGAACTTTCACATAAGACGATAGAACTGATTGAAGAGAAGATGGGTGAAAACATCCTGCTTCTTGATGTGCAGGGTATCTCTAGCATTGCGGATTATTACGTAATTGCGACTTGTCAGACAGAGCGGCAGCTCAAGTCTATGGCACGTGATCTGTCCCAACTTTCAAATACAAAGCGCGGTCAACTCTTACGTGGGTTGGACAAGCAAGCAGAAGGCGGCTGGGTATTATTAGATCTTGAAGATGTACTTGTCCATTTGTTTAGCGCAGATCAACGCGATTACTACAACTTAGAAGAGTTGTGGGAAGAGGGCAAAGTAGTCCTGAAACTACAATAGTTTCAGCAAACTTGAATCAAAAAAGGCGACCAAATTTGGTCGCCTTTTTTATTTACTAACAGTGGCTTAGCCTTCGTAGACCCAGCTTTCGCCTAGGCGTTCCCAGCTAACGAGTTCGTCTTCGCCGAACCACAAGCTCACTTCAGCTTCGCCGTTTTCTGGTGAGTCTGATGCGTGAATGAGGTTGCGGCCAATATCGATGCCAAAGTCACCACGAATGCTACCTGGAGCAGCTTGGGTTGGGTTCGTTGCACCAACGGTTTGGCGAACTGCTTCAATGACCTTGTTGCCTTCCCATGCCATCAAAACAACTGGGCCTGATGTGATGTATTCAATCAGGCTTGGGTAGAAAGGGCGTTCCTTGTGAACAGCATAGTGTTCTTCAGCTTTTTCGGTTGCGACTTGCACAAACTTCATGCCGAGCATACGGATACCACGGCGTTCGAGGCGTGAAATAATTTCTCCCATCAATCCGCGAGCCACGCCGTCCGGTTTGATGATAACGAGAGTCTTTTCCAAAAGATTTTCTCCTGAAATATCGTAAATATTTTTTAGTGCTGCATTTGCGGCACTTTTTATGAAAATGCGCTGACTGGCCTAAAAACTAGCCAACGCAGATTTATATGCTTCTAGTGCTTTCTGAAGTTGATCACCACGCATGTATGCATCACCCAACAATTGCATCCAGAGAGGGGTGGCTTTTTTGTTTTTGCTGATCACTTCTAAGTGCGCGGTAACACGCTCCAAATTTTTGCCAGATTTTACCAACTTCTGGAAGACATCATAAGCCCGATCTGTATCACCACTGTCAAATAAACCATGTGCGTGCTCAATTAGGTTTTCACTGAGATTTCCACTTGGTTTCGATACCTTGACCTGTGGTTTTCTGGCACGGGCGGCTTTGAGTGCGTCAATCTCTTCAAGAGATGTTGCGACTGTCGGCGCATTAGCTGCAGGCATACTGACCTTAGGTGGCTCCGGCTTCTTTACTTCGGCAGGCTTAGCTTCCGTAATGGTTCTTTGAACTGGCTCTGGTTCAACTGCTGTAACCTCGGGCATTTCTGGTGCTAACGTGTCTAACTCAGCAGCGGCTACTTCTGTTTTTGTAATTGGGTCTGGTTGGCTTTCTTCTACTTTTGGCGCAATGACCTCATCAGCAATCGTTTCGATCTTGTCATCAATAGAGGAGAGCCCAGTGCTAATGTCTGCGATTGGTGGTGTTGGTGATGAAATCGCACTGAGACCCCCAAGTGGTTCTAGTGTAATTTCATTTTCGTCAGCTACGACTGGCGCTGTTGTAGTGTCAACAGGGCTTACAGTTTCTTCAACTTGCGTTGTTTCAACCCGTTGCCATCCACGCGTTTCCTCTACAGGCTTAGCCTCTTTTGCTTCTGGCTCGGTAGAACCTAAATCTAAAGGAGTAAGGCCTGAGATTGCAATTTCGCCAATCGAGCTAGCACTATCTTCTGCTGCGACATCATTTTCTGGGTCAGAAAGATTTTTGAGCCATTGCGGCAAATCTTCTGCTGGCTCAGCGTCTGGTGCTTCAGCGGCAATTGCTTCTACCTTGGCTTCGGCTTGGGTTGGCTTGCTCTCAATCTCATCTTGAATGCTGTCGAGCCAAGCGGCTGTCTCTTCTACCAAGTCATCAGTGTCAGAGGTGACTTCAGCTTCCACAGCTTGCGCTTCTTCCTGCTGACTTGCTTCTGCGAAGATATTGTTGATGTCATCTTCCGTAAGCGTTTGCGGTGTTTCAACAGTTGGCTCACCCAAAATATCTTGCAACCAAGATGGATTACTTGGGGCTAAGTCATTTGTGACATCGCTTGGTGATGGCGCTTCTTCATCGATGAATGCTTCAAGCTTTTCTAGACCTAGTTCAGCAGTCTCAACGCTTTCGTCAACTTGCGGAGCAAGCTCACTCATAGTGGGCAGCTCTAAATCTTCTTCAAGAGTCAGCTGCGATAAAGCTGTTTCAACGTCATCATCATCGTCATCGTTTAGGTCGTCCATCCCTTCCATTTCAGGGAAAGTGACTTCACCAAGCAAGCTTTTGAGACTAGGCAACTCTTCTTGACTTTCGATTTCAACAGATGGTGTTTCAATTTCTGAGGTAGCAGGGAATTGCGTATTGGCTGTTTCGGTGGTCTCCGTTGCAGCTAAATCTGACTCTAGTGTCAGATCAGGTAAGGATGTTGCTTCGTCATCATCGTCATCCTCATCTAGATCTTCCATTCCTGCCATTTCAGGGAACGAAATTCCGCTTAGTAAGCTTTTTAGGCTAGGTTCTGCTTCAACGTCAGGTGTTTCAATCACTGGAGGCGCTAACTCATCAACCACTGGGTCGACAACTTCAAGTGCTGGCAACTCTTCAATAGCAGGGGGCACAACGTCAGGGACACTAATTTCTTCAAGGGCTGGGAGTTCAAAATTATCCGTAACAGAAGTGTCTGGGACTGGCGCTTCGAATTCTGGAGTAATAAACTCTTCAATCACCTCTTCAACTTCCATAGGAAGTTCATCGGTAACTGGCTTGATTGTGTCTTCTGAAACAATTTCAATTGGCGGTAAAGCAGGACTTTCAGCAGTAACATCAGCAATAGCGTTGACTGATTCTGCTTCAGTGCTGCTGGGTGGCATAAATGCATCAAAGTCACTGTCAATATCAGCATCTAGCTTTTCAGCAACGGCTTCCATATCTGCAAATGGATTTGGAATTTCGGGCGCAGCCTCAATTGCTGGTGGGTCTTCAGGTTCAATGACCATATCGACAGCAGGTTGGCTGCTTGTCGTACCATCAGCTTGCATAGCTTGATGTAACCAATCTGGAACGTCTAAATCGCCGCCACCTAATTCTGAGAATGGATCTTCTTCAGGTTTGCGTAGCCAGTCTGGACTGGTGTCTTCTACATTAGCAGTTGCCTTGACGGTTGGCATTGTGCTGTCAGCAGCATTTTGGCGTACCGTTTCTACTGGCTCTGGAAGCCAGTCTGGCATTTCAGGGACTTCAAATGACGCTGAACTGGTGTCATCAGCATCAGCGTTTGAGCCTTCTTCGGACACAGATGCTGTTTGTCCAGTGGTATTTCCAATAATTGGTTCCATGCTGAGAGCATCTTTGCCACTTGGGACGCCAAACGGTGCCAACCATTCTGGCAATTCGCCTTTTTCAATTTGCGGCTCAGTCGTGTCAGCTTTTGGTGCTGGAACTGGTGTTGGTTCAATTACTGGTGCTTCGGCCTGAGCTGAGACAAGTTCAATCGCAGGTTCAATTGTTGCATCCAGCTCTGACATAATCTCTTCAGCAATTGGCTCTGCTTCCACTAGTGGCGAGTCGATTGCTGGCATCACTGGCTCGCTAATAGATGCTGGCGGTTTAACTAGTTCTGCCAAAGGGTCAATTCGGATCGGATCAGGATCAGGGGGTGTGTCAGGCGTTGGGTCGCTAATTGCTCTTAACCAATCAGGAAGATCATCAGTTGCCCCAACGATATTCTCAGCAGGATCGATATTAGCGTCCTCTTCGCTGAGGTTGAAGATGTTTTGCAACATTGCTTCGTCTGGTTGAAGCATGTCACCTAAGCTTTGATCTGGTTCGTCTTCTGCATCATTGATCTGTCCAAAGATTGATGCTAACCCGCCCGTGTCAGACAGCCCATTGCCTGATTCATTGAACCAGTTTGGTGTGTTGTTCTCACCTTCGTTCTCGTCTGAGGGTTGGAAAATTGAATCGTTACCAGTCATTATGTCTACTTCCGTTTCAGGTGCTGTGTCGTCTTCTATGAATGTGGACAGTTCCTGCTCAGTTTCTGCGGAGGAAGGAAAAGCAATCTCTTTTGCTTCTGATTGGTTGTCAGTTTCAACCTCATCAGTGTCTAAGTTGTTGCTATCCTCAACCTCATCAAGAGTTTCTACTTCTGGAGGAATAATTGGCTGTGTATCTTCAACAACGGCCGATAATGCGTTTGCAGTGTCCTCTAATTCAGATTGTTGTGCTAACTCTTCTTCAATATTGGCAATTTCTGACGAAGCTGTCAAATTTTCGACAGTCGACGGCAGCGCCACTTGGGTTGTTCGGTCATGAATTGACAGCTTTTCAACCTCAACTGCTGCGGCAGCCACATAGTCTGCGGCGTCAATTTCTGTGAGGTCTTCTGCCAATTTGTAATAAGGGTCTAGATCACGTAACGCCAACTGATGTGGTCTAGATCGTTCAAATACGCCAGCTTCATGCCAAATTCCTGCCAACATGTGATGAGCAGGGCGGCAATTTGGCAGTCGTTTGAGTAATTCTTCGCAGCTATTTGTTGCAGCTTCTGTCTTGCCGCTGCGCCATTGTGCTTCAGCAAGAATGAGTTGTAAGTCTGTTCGGTCAGGTTGTTCTTGTAGAGCAACTTGGCACTCTGCAATGGCTTGATCATAAAGGTCGCCATTTAGATACAGTCTTGAAAGTGCAGCCCGTGTTAATAAGATGCGCTCAGGCGCTTGTCCGTCACGCGTTTTGTAGAGTGCTGCAAGTTGATCTCTTACGACCGCGTTGCTTGGTTCGCGTTCAAATGCGCGTTCAGCGTGCCAAATTGCGTCAGTAAGCTCATCTCGTTGAGAGAGTACTGTGGCTAAACCGGCATGCGCAGCAGCATCAGTTGGTTCCGCAGAAAGCACACGCTGGTACATTTCTTTGGCGCTTGCTAAATCAGCATTCTTCAAGAATGCGTCACCCATTAAACGATAAACCGCAATACTTTTCGGGTAAATCGTAACGAGATGCTTGAGATGGGCCAATGCTTGATTGGTCGCACCATCATCAATATAAGATCGGATTTCTTCTAGGTAAGTCCGGAGTGCAATTGTCGCCATTTTCTGCTGCGTATTCTCAACTTAAAGC
>JAHDBS010000521.1:0-1577 GCA_020630225.1 Anaerolineales bacterium
ATTAGCGCTCAGTATCCAGAATATGGGCAAGTTGCTTACGTTGGCTTAGACAGCTACATTCAAGCGGCGTCAAGACCCATTGAGCTAGTGTCTATTTCGCAGATTGAGTCGTTCCAGACCGCTGCTAACCAGGGGCAACAAGATTGGGTTATTGCACCAGCGCTTTTTAATCCGATGCTGGTGATGCATATGCACACTCCAATTTTCCGAGACGGCGAAAAAGTAGCTGTGCTGGGGTCACCTGTGCCTTTGCCTCGCCTGGTTAATATTGTTACCTCTGGTGCAATTGAAGACGATATCCACACGCAAACTGCTTATGTTGTTGATGAGCTAGGTCGCATTTTATTGCACCCAGACCCTGACTATGTTGCTGGCTCACTAGAAGCAGATTGGTATACCGGAATGCCGCGGACGACTCAGACGTTGGTGCATGAGATCGATGGAGTTTCCTATCTGGCAGCACTTGCGCCTATCCCCGACTTAGGCTGGACAATGGTTGTCGAATGGCCATATGACGAAGTGGTTGCACCTGCTACAACAGCTAGTCGACTGTCGATGTTTGCTTTGGGTATGAGTATTTTATTAGGTCTTGCTGGTGCAGTTGTAACCTCTCAATCTTTGACGCAGCCGCTTACCCATTTGGTTCAAGCTGCACATGCCTTTGGTGCAGGGGAAGCAGATGTCCCTTTACCTACTCAAGCTGAAGCAGGCGAGGAAATCGGGGCGCTGATTAATACGTTTGATCAAATGCGCCAGTCTGTCACTGATCGGGAAGACAAGCTCTCTGCAAGCGAGCAGCGCAACAACGCGCTACTCACTGCAATGCCGGACGCTTTACTTCGAATAAATCCGGCTGGGGAGATTGTGGATTGTAAATTTCCTGCTGCCGCTGCAAACCGGGGCTGCTCACTATTTACTGGTAAGCAGTTTTTCTCATATCTGGATGCGTATACAGATCCTGACGCGCAAAGTCGCTCATTACGGGCACTTCAGGCAACCCGTGATACTGGTGAATTGCAAGTGACTGAGGTTGCGTTTGGTGAGGATCGCGCAGCAACTGAGATCAGATTCTCGCTTGGGGGCAATAACGATGTTCTTGCCATTTTTCGTGATGTAAGCGCAGAACGTGCCGCACAGCAAATGGTGCGCAAGCAGGGCATGGCAATGCAGTCTGCTAGTGACGGGATGGCGATTTTGAATGACGAAAATCGGTTCACCTATGTTAACTCGGCATATGCGCGAATGCATGGTTATGCTAATGCCAGCGATCTAATAGGGAAATCACTACAGCAGATGTTCCCGGAGGCTGTCTTCAAACTGATTGAACGTGAGACGGTTAGCCTTGTTGCGAACTCGCAAAATTGGCGCGATGAACTTGTTGGGCTACGTAATGATGACACAACATTTCATTGCGAAGCCGCCTTTGCTCGAATTGAAACTGGTGAGCTAATCTGTGTTGTGCGTGATATTTCAGAGCGCAAAACTTCGGAAGAACTGTTGCGGAAAGAGCGTGAAAGCTTGGCTCAACGCACTTCTGAATTGCAATCTGCAAATGAAGACTTGGCGCAGACGCTTGC
>JAHDBS010000521.1:1677-2832 GCA_020630225.1 Anaerolineales bacterium
GTAGACATTGAAGACTTATGTGTCAGCAGTTTAGACATGGTGCGCGATGCCGCAGATAGCAAGTCGCTGGCTCTTTACTATGACTGCCCTGAACACGTACACACGGCCTTTGGCGACACCCAGCGTTTACGCCAAATTATTGTGAATTTGCTTAGCAATGCTGTCAAATTTACACCGAAGTCTGGACGGGTTGGGCTGCAGGTGCGCGGGAGTATTCCACATCAGAAACTCTTGATTTCAGTCTGGGATACAGGTATTGGAATCGCTGATGATGACATGCACGCGCTTTTCCAACCTTTTGTGCAGGTCGACTCTAAGCTGTCCCGCAAGTATGACGGTACTGGACTAGGGCTGGCGCTCTCAAGACGTCTAGCTCATTTACACGATGGTGAAATTGTTGTGGATAGCGAAGCAGGGCGTGGTAGTCGCTTTACTTTAGTGCTGCCGTGGCAACCACAGACAGATGCTCTTACGCAGGTGCGTACTATTCCGTCTACTAGTGATTTACTGCGTGGAGCAGAGCCTTTATTAGCTGAACTGCCATCAGTTGCGATGGCACATCAGGGCGCTACATTACTTTCCCGATTACAGCCCACGTCGAAAGATTTTCCAGACAAGCCGGAAGTCGTTGAGGTTGTGATCCCTGTTACAGATCAAACAGAAACATTGATTTTGCTAGCAGAAGATAATGAGCTAAATGTGGAAACGATCACAGAGTTCTTAGAGCTTAGTGGCTATCGGCTCATGGTTGCGGGGAATGGTGAAGAAGTCTTGACGCTTGTCGAACAGACAATTCCAGACATTATTCTGATGGATGTTCAGATGCCAATTATGGATGGCTTAACAGCAACTCGCACGCTCCGAAAGACTGACGCATATGCTGAAATTCCAATTGTGGCAATCACCGGAATGGCAATGCCTGGTGATGCCCAAAAATGCTTAGACGCTGGCGCAACGGACTATCTATCTAAGCCGCTAAATTTCAAAGAGATGATTGCTACTATTGAGCGCTACACCGCTTGAATTGAATAGAGTCAGCTTCTATTCTGTCTACGTTTCACTAGTGCAACCTGAATTCTGGATAAGATATTTTAGAAAGTTGTGTTTCTAGGTAATTTCAGTGGCTTTTTTCACGCGAATTACACGAATGACGCG
>JAHDBS010000522.1 GCA_020630225.1 Anaerolineales bacterium
AGCTTGACTGACGTTACCCACCAGCCAGACTTAGTATTGGCAGCAACATTCTCAGCTAGCAGTGGATCAACAAGCTTCGGCAGATCTGAAAAGAAAACGCCCTCTTCGGTGTCTGGAATAACCTGCGACAGCGCTTCAAAGTAGGCATCGTAATACTCTTTTGTCACGCGCACACCTTGCTTCGTTGGATCTGGGTGCAGAGCTTCGAACATTTCTTTTTTAGCTGACATTATGATCTCCTTATATTGTTTGCGAACTAAGCTAACCCAAGTGCTGCTTTACGCTCTACTAACGCAGCAGCAATAAGGGCTTCAATTTCAGGCTGATTAGCCATCTCTAAGCTCGTGACTTTGACGTGACGCAACTTCTTGCCAGCGCCTTCAAGCAACCCTGCTGGGTCAGGCACGTTTGCACCATGATAAAAGCCAAGATTCACACGAGCTTTCAACGGCATGATGTACACATGTGCTTCGCTCATCTTTTTTGCACCAACGCCAATGCTGGCAGCCCCATCACCCAAGCGCACGACTTCAACTGCGTTTGGGCATCCCGCAAATACAATTTCGCGCAAGCGCGTGGCAATGCTTGGCACATCTGGCGCTGTATCTTCAGAGAGTTGGTTTATTAAGTCTTTAAATGTTCCGAGTTTTGCTTTGCTTTTCATTTTGTCTCTATATATAACTATTTGTCATATGCAAAAAATAATATATGACTATTTGATATATGTCAAATTGATATATAATCCTTTCATATGGCAACAAAACCCTTACCAAGCACGGCCTATGCAGTTCTCGGGTTACTCATGGCGGACACGCCAATGAGTGGCTATGAAATTCGCAAAGCTGGTGAACAACTGAAATACTTCTATTGGAGTCCCGCGCAAAGCCAAATTTATTCTGAACTGCGGCGCTTAGAAGGGTTAGGCAATGTCACCTCAATTATGGTGCCACAAGTGGGCAAACCCGATAAGCGGATGTATCAGATTACGGAAGCTGGCAAAAACACGTTTCGAATGTGGCTAGACACAGCTCCGGTCGACCCAACTGTTACCAAACACGCAATGAAGCTGCGATTGTTCTTTGGCGAGGACGCCGATCCAAGCGCACTTGAGCAGCATTTGACGGCATTTATCGCTGAAGGTGAACAGGCGCTCGCGCAGCTGTATATTGTGCGAGAATATCGCGAACTAGACCCAGATTACTTATGGTCGGGGTTGGTTGCAGAATGGACTGAAGCGACCCTCGAAGCTGAGGTGAGTTATGCCAAATCTCTTTTAGATCGCCTGCGTGCTGGAGAATTCAACTAATGTCACAAGTATTTCTTATTCTGATTGACGGCCTTCGTCCAGACGCGATAGATGCCGCTAATGCACCAACTTTGCGTGCTTTTCGCGACCGCAGCAGCTACACCATGCGCGCCAAATCGCTCATGCCAACCATCACATTGCCGTGTCATATGGCAACGTTCTACAGCGTTCCCGCTGGTCGTCATGGAATCACGACCAACACCTTTACGCCGTTGGCACGCCCGTTACCCAGCATCGTAGATCAGGCGCGGACGGTGCGCAAACGCAGCGCATTTTTCACATCATGGGACGGATTTAGCGCCCTCTATAAAGCTGACAACCTCGACTTCCAATGGTCTTATCACTATGTCGATGAAGGCGGTGCTTATCGGTTTTTTGTGGACGACATTTTGACAGATGTTGCCATGTCGACCCTGCCAACTATTCAACCTGACTTCACATTTCTGTATTACGGCACAACTGACGGTGCCGGTCATGTGCATAGCTGGATGAGCCGCGGCTATCTTGATCAGGTTGAACGCGTCGATGCCAATTTGGCGCGCCTGTTGCCAAGCTTGCCTGAAGATGCAGTCATTCTGATTCAGTCAGATCATGGTGGCCATGACCAAACCCATGGGACAGACATGCCCGAAGATGTCCTTATCCCATGGATGATTGCGGGACCGGGGATCAAAAGTGGGTATGAAATTGTGGATACTGAGGTGAGTTTGCTAAATACAACCCCAACCCTCGCGCATTTCATGGCTGTCCCACAGCATGGCCAATGGGAAGGAAGTGTTGTCTCAGAAATTCTAGAGTAACTGTAGACGCACGCCCCCAACTTTGTATACGATGGTCGTATGACCGACCGCGACCATAATCGCCCAAAAATGATTTTGGAGCGCGACTTACCTAACCAGAAGGAAAAGCCGCGCCCTGCTCCAGTCAATCGTCCACCGCAGCGGCCACGACCACGCTGGCTTATCCCAGCTCTACTTGTCTTTGGCGGCGCATTTTTCGCAATTGGCTGGTCATTGTTTAGTCAATTTGTCGCCCCTGTTGTCATAGAGGCAACGCCCACCATCGTTGCCAGCGCCAACAGCACGGCTAACGCAGAAGCTATTGCTGAGACAAACCCAACAGTTGATGCCAACACCACCCCGACTAACTTTCTTGTTCGCGCGACAGATGAAAACACGTCATCGACAATTGAAGCGACAACAGCGCTTACTGAAGCAATAGCAACCGCTACTGCAACCAGCGAAGCTGCCGCAGTAGACACCAGTACGCCAACAGCTGAGAGTACAGCGACACCCAAACCCAGCGCAACTGCAACCGCAACGAATACGGCTACAGCAACTGCCACTGAAACCAGCACCGCAACAGCGACCCCAACGACAACAGCGACACCTACTGAGCTTCCACCAACCGAAACCTCAACACCAGCGCCAACCAGCACACCAACCCGAAATCCAAGCGGGTTGCAAGCGAAGGCACTCAATACAGCCCTAGAGTGGCCAATTACATTTGAGGTCAATTTCAATG
>JAHDBS010000523.1 GCA_020630225.1 Anaerolineales bacterium
CACCGCAATTCACAGACCCAAACGCAGAAGGATTTTCAACAGTCACTACAAACGGTGCCGCAAAACTGCGCGCCCAGTGGCACCCACGCGGATATGTGCGTCCTAAAAGTAAGGCCGTCATTATTGATGTTTATGATGGGTCGTTAGATCCAGGCGATGAAGTCACAATTGTACTGGGCGATAGGTCACAAGGTTCCGTGGGATTACGGGCGCAAACATATGTCGAAAGTGCATTTGAATTCTTTGTCTTAGTTGACCCCACGAACTCAACTGATCCCAGGCCAATCGGAAGTCAATTGACTATTCCTGTTGTTGCTGCGGAGACAGTCAATATCGACTGCTTGTTGCCTGCTCAAGCGGCTGTTGGCGAGCCGGTTGATATTTTCGTAAAGGGCGAAGATATTTGGCGTAATCCAACAGAAATTGAGGGAAAACGTCACTATGAGTGGCGCGGGGCGGGTGATGTTACCTTTGATGGTGATCGGCTCATTGCGAATAGTGCAGCGACAGGATTTGTTGTTGTAACAATTGGTGAATTTCAGTGTCATAGCAATCCCATTCATATATATGAAGTAATGCCAGCGCTCAAGCGGTATTGGGGAGATTTGCATGCCCAAACTGCTGGAACTGTTGGAGTAGGGAGTGAAGATGAATATTTTACGTTCGGGCGTGATATCGCCAAATTAGACTTTACTAGTCATCAGGGCAATGACTTCCAAATTACATCAGCATATTGGCAAGAGCTGAATGCGAAGACTGAGGAATATCACCAAGATAATCAGTTTGTTGTTTTCTCTGGTTATGAATGGAGTGGGTCTTCTCCAACGGGTGGGGATCATAACGTTATCTATCGTCATCTGCATCAGCCAATCTTACGTTCCTCGCATTGGCTTGTATCAGAAGAGCCTGAGACTGACTTGTCTCCAGCGCATCCTGCAGATGTGTTTTATGAAAAGCTCAAAGCCGCAGTGCCAATTGAAGATGTTCTGGTCTGTCAGCATGTTGGGGGACGCTATGCCAATTTACGTAAGTATTTTGACCAAGATCTTATTAGTCTCGTGGAAGTTGTCTCAGTGTGGGGTGTCTTTGAATGGATGTTATGGGATGCTTTTGATCGAGACTATATTGTTGGCGTAATGGGCAACAGTGATGGACATCATGGGCGTCCTGGCGCGGAAGGCTCAGGCATGATGGAGTTTGGTATTCGCAATGGACTGACATGTGTGTTGGCCGAATCACAAACCCGTGACGCAATATTTGATGCACTCAAGGCACGCCGATGCTATGCCACAACTGGCCCACGGATGGGATTATCATTTATGTTAGCTGACCATCAGATGGGAACTGTGCTGGAAAATATCGCGCATTCAATCTCAATTGATGCGCAAGTTGATGGTGCACAGCCACTTGAGTCTTTGCAATTATTTTGTGGTCGTGAGCTTATTGAAGAAGTGCGTCCACCCGCATTTATGGATATTGAGACCTCAAATGTTGTGAGGGTGAGTTGGCAAGGGAGCCGCGAACGCGGACGGCAACGTCGAATGACTTGGGACGGCACCATTCATGTGCAGGGGACACAGATTGAAGATGTAGAGACCTTCGCTTTTGATGTTGTTGCGGACGGTGTTACCGAATGGGATGCGAATCGAATTACATTCAAGAGTAAAACGACAGGGGATCGTGATGGGGTAACAATTGCCTTAGCAGATGCTTCAAAGGCGTTATTAACCATTGATACTGCTGCTGGGCAGTTTGAGTGTGCTTTGTCTACCTTGACTAATAAAACTCCAAGCAAAGTATTTGATGTCGGTGGCGTGGACTTGCAGCTTGTTGTTGAACGATACCCCGAAACTATTTTTGAAACGCACTTGGCGCTTAACATATCTGTTCAACCTCAGTTAAAAAGGCTCTCTCCATATTTTATAAAAGCCACACGTGTTGACGGGGAAATGGCATGGTCAAGCCCCATTTGGATTGATAACCGCTACTTAACGTGAAATTAGTCGACAATTCGCTGATTTTTCCCTGAAATGCCTTATTAAGGTTTGGAAATTGTTAGCAGATTCCTTGACGCGGTGTTGTTTAATCCTATAATCGGTGTGTCTGCAATATTTTATTTTCGTCCAAAATATTACAGACATCAGGACACACGACCACACATGAAATTTAGCCTCGACAATGCTACCCAAGCAAATGGGTCTGTTTGGAATGTACTTCCAAATCAGGAAAATGTGAGCAAACGAGTTATACCATCGCTCCAATCGAGACTAATCCCAAAAAATTTTCGCTAATTACGCATATCTAGCCATTCATGTAATGGCTTGTTTCTGTTTGAAGAACATCAATTGTACTGGTACATTGTTGCGCCGACATATTGCGCAGCCCTGTTTTGTTGTAAGCAAGTCAAGAGCTTGAGTTGTTTCAAGGTTTTTGCTTGTTGTTAGGGTCAATATATCAGACGACGATTGCTGACCACATACACTTACATATTGTCCGGTCTTGCTAGGGAATAGGCTAGTGGGATCATTTTTTTATCAAGTTCTTTACTGAGGAGAATGAACATGAAAAAATTTTTAGTTCTGTTGGCTCTCATGCTCACAGGTGCCATGGTATTGGCAGCTTGTGGTGGCGGAGCCCAAGAAGCAGTTGAAGACGCTGCTGATGCAGTGAGTGAAGCTGCAGAAGATGCCGTCGACGCTGCAGAAGAAGCTGTTGAAGAAGCCGTTGAAGAGGTGGAAGAAGCAGTTGAAGAGGTCATGGAAGAAATGACCTGTGACGACGCTATTGGTTGTGTGGAAGTTGCTGCTGGCGACCCAATCCGCATTG
>JAHDBS010000524.1 GCA_020630225.1 Anaerolineales bacterium
CCACGCGCTGAACGCAGCTTGCCATCGGTTTCAAAAGACCACGCATGGTAAGGGCAGACAATTGCTTTTTTATTACCGCTCTCGTCTTCCATGAGCTCATGCGCCCGATGGGGGCAAACGTTATAGAAGCCCCGAATGACTCCATCTGTGCCGCGCATCACAATTAGGCTTTGGTCAATCAACGTCAGCGTGAAATAGTCGCCATTATTGGCAACCTGCGATTGATGCCCAGCGTAAATCCAATTGCGGAAGAAAATCTTTTCCTTTTCTTCCTCGAAAATATCAGCTTTGGTGTAATACTTCGGATCTAATGCTCGTTCCATGTCTCCCTCCGGTGGGGAAGATAGAGATAGAGGATAGGAGATAGAGGATAGGAGTTTTTTCTCTTTGCCAACGGCTAGCAGCAAAGACCTCTATCTCTATCTCCGAGCGCGGAGCGCGGCCTCCATCTTCTATCCTTCCAAGTCTTTGATAACGCTCTCAATAATGTCTAACCCTTCGTGCAGCAACTCCTCCGTGATAATCAGCGGGGGACCGACGAAGATAATGTGTCCTTTGACCAACGTGCTGAGGCCACGTGCCATCAACATTGGTTTGAGTTTTGCCTGTAGTTCAGGGGCAATTGGCGTTTTAGCATCGCGGTCTGACACCAATTCAATGCAGCCAAACAACCCTTTGTTACGCACATCGCCCACGCTGGAATAGTCTGCTTTCAGCTTGGCGAAGCGTTCATCCACAATCTGCCCCATTTGAGCCGCGTTCTGGATGAGGTTTTCTTCGTGATAGACCTTGATGCACGCCGCAGCAGTCGCACAGCCAAGCGGATGGCCGTTATAGGTGAGACCTGCCCAAAGCTTTTCGGCATTGAGCTTTTCCATAATGCGGTCTGAAACCGCAACTGCGCCCAAGGGTACATAGCCATTGGTCAAGCCTTTTGCCATGGTGATGATGTCCGGCACTACGTCATAGTGTTCACACGCGAACCATTTACCCGTGCGACCAAAGCCCACCATGACTTCATCGCAGACCATAAGGATGCCAAATTCATCACAGAGCTTGCGGACGCCTTGTAAGTAACCGTCTGGCAGACTGTGATAACCGCCGCCACTGCCGGCAACGCTTTCTAGGAAGATGGCCGCAATGCTGTCTTTGCCTTCCCACTCGATGAGATATCGCAAATGATCCAGCGCATGCGCCGTGAGATCTTCTGCTGCAACCCCAACTGGTGGGCGATAGCTAAATGGATCTGGGAAATGGATGACACCGGGAATACCTGGCTCGGCAGGCGTGCGCCGATTGTCACCAGTCAGCGAAATTGCGCCCATGGTTGCCCCATGGTAAGACCGATATTTCGCCATCAGTTTGGTGCGCCCCGTAAAGAACCGCGCAAACTTGATCGCGTTTTCGTTTGCATCTGCGCCGCTGGTGGTGAAAAAGACCTGATTCAAGTCGCCGGGCGTCACTTCAGCAATCGCCCGCGCCGCTTCCGAACGCGACTCGTTCGCAAACCCCGGATGAATGTAGCAAAGCTTATCGGCTTGTTCTTTCAGCGCTGCAATCACCGTCGGGTGCTGATGCCCCAAATTCAAATTCACCAACGCTGATGAAAACTCTAAGTAACGGTTCCCTTCAGCATCGGAAAAATACATTCCCGCGCTTTCATTGACGACCTTGGGATTTAGCTTGTCGTTAACAGACCAACTGTGAATGACGTGACGTTTGTCGAGTTCTTGGGTGTTCATATTTGAGAGTTGAAAGTTGATAGTTGAATTTTTGATCAGTCTTGGATGAACCTCAACTGTCAACTATCAAGCTGTCACAAACTATTTATCGCCTTATTTACTTTGTCCGCCGCAACCATCATCTGCTGCGCTAACAAATGCCGACTGGCTTTGTTATTGAAGCGAAAAGATGGCGCGCTTAGGTAAATTGCGACAGGTTGTCCTTCTTCTAATGGCTGAAGCGGAACTGCAATAGAAAGCAGACCATCTTCAAGCTCATTTTGAGTCCAAGCGATATTCGTCCGATGGGCAATATCGATTTCTTTTTGCATAACATCCAAGCGCGTAATTGTGCCGGATGCCACTGATTTTGGTCGTGTAGAGAAATAATCGGCGACGGCCTTTGCTGTCCAATCGCCCATCCAAAGCTTTCCACTGCTTGTCGCATGTAAGGGAAAGCGTTCACCTGTCCAGTCTCGAATTTGCACATTGTGCTCACCAGGGATCTGGTAAAACACAACGCACTCGTCACCTTCTTGGCGTGTCAGCCCAATAGCCTCTTGCGTTGCTGCTGCAACCTCAAGCAAGTAGGGCTGGGCAATACTAACCAAACGCTCTGTCCAAGGAGCGCGATTAGCTAACGCGATAATTTGCGGGCCAATGAAAACCGCACCTTTCGCTCGCTCAACAGCACCAACATGTTCTAAGGTGCTTATGAGTCGCGAAACCGTGCTAATGTGCAAGCCTGTCTTTTCTGCAACCGCGCCAACACTCGCGCCATCCTGTTCACTTTGGATGGCACGCAAGATGTCAAACGCGCGAGTAATAGACTGAACTTTATTTTTCATAATGTGAAAATTATCACGTTATGAAAACAGTATATAAAGATGTTCTCAGATTATGTGTGGAGAAATCGCGGGCGGAGGTTGGTTTGTTGGCTGCTTTGGCTATTTTTGAGGCTAAATTGCAGGATCACGCTAGTGTTTGCCGAGTCCACCAAACTGGCTTGTTTCACCATTTGAAAATCACAAAACCTGACAGCTATTGTCATGACCCGAACTTGAGACGAAATGTTGTTATCCGCGTCTTGCGTG
>JAHDBS010000525.1 GCA_020630225.1 Anaerolineales bacterium
TCGTGCGCCCTAGTTTTGCTGTTTCTACTAGCTGCGTCACCGTAATGCTGTCATATGGCTGATCCTGCATGAGTTGCGCCAATGCGTCGTACAGCATGCGGCTCGAGCGGATGGCACGTTGGTCATTCTTGATGTGGTACATCTTCTGCCTCTTTGTTTCACTTCTCACAATTCGGTTGACTTCGCAATTGTCAGTGTCTACTATCTCTTAATATACGAAACAAATGTTACCTAAATAAAGAGCGAAATCGCAAATTTCTAAGGCAAAGGCATATGTCACGATCTAGTACACCACTAACTTTTATTCGCATTAGTATTCTAATGATGGTCTCCTTCTTCGCAGTTTCCTGTACAAACGCACCTGTGGTTCCTTTTGAACTAACAAACCAAATCGATTATCACAATGGATATTGGGTTGCAGAAGTGGATGTGCCAGATCGCTCTGTTTCACTAAAAGTCATCAATGATATGCACATTGACGCAGCAACAAATAGCGTCACTGTATATGCACAGAGCAAAATGCTTGGTCGTATCGTCGCCCCAGCACAGGTCGGCCCCGGCGAATGTACTGAAAGCCTGAATGGCGAGACTGTTTGTTTTCATCCTGATGCGGTCTATCTCAACGGTAGCGGCGAAGAGTTGATGGAAGCGGACGACACAGGGGAATGGTGGGTCAAACACGCTTGGATTTTGGGTGGCGAAGGGTATGACAACTGCGAGCTGACACCGCAAGAGCACTATGATAACTGCATCTGGGTAGAGGGTGTTCTGCTGGATGACGGGTTGACGATGAAAGTTGGCGGCATTATTGATGAAGAGACAGGCGCATGGGGTGGCAATCACCGAACCCCTCTGTTTCATGACGATGGAACCGTAACCTATCGCGTGACACGTTTCACACCAACAAATCTTGACCCAGATGCGGGCGAGATCGATTTGACGCTCAAGCCTGACTGGGAGATTGAATGGACATGTGAGGAAGAAGTTAGTGCGTTCGACAATCGCGCCCGTGAGTGTCCCACAAGTAAAAATTGAAATGAAAACAAAAAACAAAAAGCGCAACATTCAATGGTTGCCAGCGCTAATCATTGTCTGGAACATATTTGACATTGCGGTTCACGTCGCTGTTGATATGGTAGAACCGCTACGCGTGAGCGGAAACATGGCTGGCATCGTGGCGGCACTCATCGTGTTGCTCGGTTATGCTAAATTCTATGCCCCACATATATTGAGTGGCGCGGCTATTTTGATTGTTGTCCTAAATGCCGTTCATGCGTCTGAGCATGGCTTTGCCATTCCCATGCTGGTCTTCATTGGTGTCGCTCTCTTTTTGTTACTACGCTGGGCGCAAGTCAAATTGGCGGAGGCGTATTTGGTAAGCAATAGTGGGAATGCGCCCTTCTATCACCGCTGGTGGACAGCCCTCCTTGCCGCTTTGGTTGGCACGGCGATTGTTCTTGTCAGCGGTTTGTCAGTCAATACAGATATTAAGGCACAACTACATGATGGTGTGTTGGAATCAGCCGATTATTGGCACAATGATCCCATGATCCTTTCCGCAGGCATGGGGTTTGATGGCATTATCGGCCTCGACGAAGTAACCGAAGCATCAGCGCTTGTAGCGGGTGGCTCTTGGTATAAGTCGTTGACCTGTACCAACGGTGATGAGCCAGAAACTAACTCCCGAACAAGTGTAGCGCCTGCAGCAGGTATTGAACGAATTTACAAAGGATTTGCCGACTCAGACGACGGCTTGCCTGTCGTCTTCAGTTGGCCAGTTGCAACTGAAACGGTCGATGTGACCGATTTTCAATTTACGCTCAACACAGGCGAGGTCATGTTTGCCAATGCCGCAGGGATGATACCCAACTGGGAGCATAATGAACGTAACGTTGTTGTTCTATTTGGTGATTTTGGCAACCGTGGCTTGAGCAGCGAGGCTGACGTGATTTTTCCTGTCAAGCTTGAAATTGTAGCTGACGAAACCCCGCTCTTGCTTATCGGGCCAGGCGGGCAGGAGTTTAATGCGGTCGGTCTCACTTGGACAACGGACAAAACTGCCTACGATGCTGGTCCCGTGCTTGTTGGTGCCAAGCTCAACGCCGTAGGAGAGACAGCCTACGGGGAAGGTGGTGTTGGGCTGTTGGAGAGAGGCCTCGGGTCTGGCAATGATGAATTTGCGCTCTATGACGAAGGGGATTTCCGCATCCGTGTTCTGACAACTGGCGGCTTTTCACCTGATGGTGTCACTGGCTTGCGCCCCGACATGTATGAACAATTCTTCCGCGTCCACGTCAACGGGGCAGATGGAGAAACGGTTCTGCTTGAAGAAGTTGGCAAAGACTATGCCGTGGCAGGCGGCACCTTGCGCGTCGTTGGCTTATCTGATTTAGGGCAAAAGGAGAATCCAGAGGCGGGCATTTACTACGACGATTGTTATCGAGAAGACCGTGATAACTACATTGACATCATCCTTGTGGGAGATGAAGCTGCGGCGCGCAATATCACTTTTGTGGAAATCCCTGCATTGGAAGGTGGCTATCGAGCGTTTTACAATCCGGGTGGCCCAGGGCCAGAGCCGTTTGAAGGTGTGCGTTACACCGCACCGGGTCCGCCGGACATGGAGCCGGTGATCAATGCGTTGGATAACCCGATGCGCGTAGATCGAGCTGCACCTTAGAATAAGACTCAAATGGCAAGGCTGGCTTCTCCAAGAAGACTGTCTTGTCTATCTCTACATAGAAACACCATGCCCGTACTCGGACTATTCGCCATCATTCGCACTGCCCGTCATCTTAT
>JAHDBS010000526.1 GCA_020630225.1 Anaerolineales bacterium
TCACTCGATGTCAGGCTTATAGTCTGGCGAAATTGAAACAAGGCTGAGCCTCTTTTGTATTAACCCCTATCAGCCAACTAAATCGTAAGGAAACTGTTCCCGAATATGGTCTTGAAAAAAGATACCCAGTGACGGCGTATTTCGAAAGTCTTTGTAGAGGTCCGCGGGAACTTCAAAGTAGTAGTAGAGTTTTCCACTTTGAAATTCGATAGCGAGCGTTTTGGAGGCAGCATCATACCCAACAGATTTGATGCTGGTTGAATGTACAGGGTAGAGCTGGATGGCGGTCATTAGGAAGGCATCAACGGGATGGTGTTGACGTCTTGCAAGAAGTCTAACAATTGCTCTGGCACAATGCTGACATCACCGCTGCGGAATTCAGCGAGACCGACCCATTCCGCTTCAAAGGTGTAGTCGCCTTGCGTAATGCGGATTTTGTCTTGGTCGTACGTCGCATAATCTGCAAAGCCAGCTTCGTAAATGAAGACAATCTCGTGTTGTTTTTCACCATTGTAGGTGTAAACATTTTCTAACATCCCCAAGCCTTGCAAGTTCACAATCCCCATTTTTAGCTGGTTCTGCATGTGGCGCATCACGGCATATTGACTGTATTCGCCAAAGCCAATTTCGCCGCCAAGTGGGCGGAACACGATTTTCTTTTCGACCTTGTCGTAGATCTCGCGCACCAAAATTTGGTTGTCACGTCGGAAGACGCAAATCACTTGTGATGTAATGTTTGCCATGGTCTAAGTTTACCGTGTTTTCGGATACAATAAAGCCGATGCGAAAGAAAGTTTTTCACGGAGAGTTGTCCCCAGGCGAATTGGCAAATGCGCTTGTGGCAGAGTTCAATGGTGGTGGGCTAGTGGCTCAGCGCGTAGGCGAAGGTGATCGGATTGCGGTGCAAGTTGCCACTAATCGTCGCCGTCGTTCTGGTGGACGTACTGCCATGACCATTGTTTTGACCAACCATGAAGATGGAGTCGTCGTTAGTATCGGTCAGCAAGAATGGCTTGGGATCGCTGCGTCATTAGGCAAAACGGCCCTGAAAGTCGCACGAAACCCATGGGACATCATCAATCGGTTAGATGATGTTGCTGCCGATATTAATTCAATTCAGCTTGAAAAGCGGATTTGGCAGGTGATTGATCACGTTACCTCAAATGCCAAGGTCTCTACTCAGATTTCTGAGCGTCTTCGTACTGTGGCTTGTGCTTACTGCGACTATGCAAATGAAGTTGGCAGTGGGGCTTGTGATGCTTGTGGGGCACCAATGGGCTCACAGCAGCCAGTGTCCTGCATGAAATGTGGGTTCGTAAACGCAGTTGGTACCAGCTATTGCGCAAACTGCGGTGACCATTTGCCTGTATAGCTATCGCAAAATGGTAAAACTAAGCACGAGTGTGAGGTGTCTTAGTCAAAGGCTATAAAAAATCAAAAAGCGGGTTTCTTTACGAAACCCGCTTTGTTGTTAAGTTACTGAGTTTTAGAGAGTAATTCAGTCAATTTCTGAATTTGGGTCGACAACGAGTCAACCTGATTGCGTAACCCGTCAATCTCTTCACGAGATGGCGTGTCAGAGGTTGGCGGTGGTGGTGCAGCTGGTGCAGGCTCAGGTTCGGGCGCTGGAGGCGGAGGCGGTGGTTCCGGCGTAGCTGGCTTGGTGCGGTCAGTGGTCATTTGTGAGACCACATCTTGTCCCATGCGCATTAGCTTCGTTAGAACTTGGTCGCCTTCTTCATGTGACATCTCATTGCGTTTTACTAACGCATCGATGCGCTTCTCAAGCTCGGTGTTTACGAAACGGGCCAGCTCAACTGGGCCAGAGAATGCTTGGCGCATTGCTTTGACAGTGCTGCCGCTGTTCTGAATAAGCTGCGATAGGACTGACAATGGCACAGTGCCGCCGGTGCGCTTTTCTTGTTCGTAAATAATTTGTGCCAAAATCATTGCCGTGAGATCTTCGCCTGTCTCATGGTCAATCACTTCAACTTCAGCACCGTGTCGAATTAACTCACGTAACCCGTCAATATTGATATATTGACGGGTCTTAGTGTTATAGAGTTTGCGATTGGCGTATCGCTTGATGGTAATCATCAGGCGGTGCCGGTTGCGCTAGAAAGTTCTTCAACTTTCTTCGCAAGTTCAGCAATGGTTTTGCTTAGGCTTTCAATATCGGCCTTGGTTGGTGCATCTGGGTCAGGGGCGACAGTTGCTGTTGAATTGACTACAGTCGATTTGACTTTCATCTTTTCGCGTTGTTCAGCGCGCATTTCTTCCCATTTCAGCCGCATTTCTTCCATTTTGGCGCGCTTGTCTTGGCGGACAACTTCACCGCGCTCGGCAAGCTTTTCAAACGTTGCTTCAATTTCATCGCGGGTGATGGCGAATGCGCCCATCCCGATGAGAATTGCATTTTCAATTTTGTTTGAGATGCGCTTGTCTAGGCTAGGGCCTTTCTTAGCTTCTGCATCTACATTGATTTCTTCAACAACAAGTGGTGTTTCTGTTTGTTCTTCAGACATTTAATAATTACCTCTTTTAGAATTTATGACGTATTGCGTTGTAATATTTATAACACGTTGCGTCAATCGAGTCTATATGCGTTGCGTTAGAAATTTCTGAGAGCGACACAGGGTATGAATTGTTACTAGCTCCCCTGCAGTTTCACAGAGCCAAACGTCGTAATCGCTATTGTGTTGGAGAAGACTTAGAGTAACCCCCAAATGAAGAATTTTCTGTCTTGAAATTCCAAGTG
>JAHDBS010000527.1 GCA_020630225.1 Anaerolineales bacterium
GTTTGCGGGAAGACCGGCAATACAGGCACACCACTTTCAGGTCGTGGAGCAGTTGGGAAGAATGGGAGCACCTCGCTTGTTGGTGGCGAAATTGGTGAGGATGGGATCGCCGCCAATGGCGCAGGCGTTGGCGTTAGCGTAGGAATGGCTGTTGGGGTTGGCAACACCTCAATACTGCTATTGCCAAGCAAACCAGTCTTCCATCCAACAGAAATTGCGCTTTCATTACGGTGGCAAGCATTGTCATGACCACTGACCTTGACTGTAAAGCTGCCTTCTTCAAGGTCACCTGCGTCCCAACGTTGACGACGTTGGGATGCCCAACTTTGAATTACGCGACCATCTGCATCAATCAATTCAGTCGTCCAGCCACGCAAGCCACTCCCCGTGTCTTCTGCTGCTACGTTAATCGTGATGCCGTTGTCGTCGGTGTCAGCACTGATAATAAACTGCGGTGGAAATAAGTCTACTTTGACCTCAGCATCATCAATGACGGTCGTGAAACCAGGGACATCACCAACTTTCAGGCGTGGCAGGCGATGGGTCCCTTCCGTGTCATAGACTGCTGACCACTGCGCATTTTGAATAAACTGGTTGTCTACTGCAAAGAAGTCCAAACCAGCGCCTTTGTCTGAGGCCCGCACGTGCACACTAACCGGCTCGGTATACCAGTAAGGTGCCCACTGACACTTATTGCCACTGTAATTGACATCTAGCTTCGGGGGGCCATCGTCAATATTGATCTCAAAGATTTGTGCAGGTTCAAAATTCCCAGCAATATCTTCACTTTGAATAATGACCTTATTGCGACCTTTGGTGTACGTCGCTGTCGCTAGGCTGACGTTGTTAATGTAAGTGTCGTGAAGACCTGAACCGGGCAATGCATCACTACCACTCACGGTAACAGTGACTGGCCCAAGGTACCAACCACTAGAGTGTCGCTCGCCGCTGATATCTACATCTGTCACCGGATGGATGGTGTCAATCTTGAGGATGTCGTTAGTAGCTGTTTCAACATTCCCGGCTATATCGATGGAATGGAAACTGTAGTTGGTAACACCTTCCGCATCATATAGGACTGGATCCGTATAGACACCGCCATCAATGACGGTACCAGCCACATCTGAGACGAGATCAATATCATTGGTAATGGACAAGTCATCTACTGCTGTGAGCACAATTGCAACTGGTGAGATGTGCCAGCCGTTATTGCCTTCTGTACCGAAGCGTTGCTCGGTTGTAATCGGTGCGAGCGTGTCAATTTTGAGAGGATCAAAGTTGTTATTTTGCGCAAACTCTACATTCCCTGCGACATCTTCCGAATGCCAATTGAATGTATAGATGCCATCTGTTGGGAAATTGACTGGAGCTGTATATGCATTGCCATCAAAAGTAGTCGATGCCACGCCTGAGGTGGCATCGATTGGAGTTAAGGTAACCGTTGTGGCGCTCACAAACCAGTCGTTTAGACCGGCAGTCCCGCCATAACTCAGTGAAGTGTTAGGCGTAGCCGTGTCTAACTTGACCGTAAGCGTGCGCGCAGCTTCAGTGTTGTTTTGTACATCCACTGAGCGGTAGACATAGTTATAGGTACCATCTGTGTCAAAAATATGGAAAGTGTTGTCACCATCTACTGCCGCTACACCTGTCCCTGGATCTACATAGCCACCGGGTGTAAAAGTGAGTGGTCCAAACGTAGTGGTCTTGACGCCAGTTCGAGGGTTACCGGTATCAATCGCGCCAATGGCCGCAACGACAACGTTGTCATCTGTGTTGTACCAGCCGTTGTTGCCGCTAGGCGTAGCAGGCGAAACGTTGACAGATGTTGTCGGGGCTGTCCCATCTACAAGCTTCAGGATCATATCTGACAGCGAAGTTTTATGGATGGTAATGGTATATAGCCCAGTGTCTGGGAGTTGAATTTCGTCCCGAACGTTGTCAAAGGCAAATGTTGTACATCCACTGCCGCCCGCGCCGCTATAACAAATTTTCCAATCGTCTGGTGCGTAACGGTCTGGACCAGCTTGCACGACATTAACATTCTCAACCTGAAACGTCGCGGAACCAGATGAAAAATCTGCGTAGTCATTTCCGGTGTCAGGGTGCACATGAAAGGTAGTGCCACCTGAGTAGCTAATGCGTGTATCTAGCGGGTGGTACCAGCCTGGTGTTTCAAAGACACCAGAGGCACGAGCAATCTCTACATTGCGTCCGGCAGAAGTGCTAAGTGCAGCAACAGCCACAACAGCAACAAAAACAAAGAAAACACGGGGATATTTGACAGTAAACGAATTCATATAACTAAAGACAACAGCAAAACAACGTTGCGAATACAACTTGTTTGAATTTGGTTAGTACGAAAGTTTACTGCAAGGACCAAACAAAGACTAGTGTTAGTTTAGAATATTTGAATTATTGTGACAATTCAGAACTTTTGTGTGTTCGTTAGTAGACTTCCTCACTGATAACTGACAGGCGGCTTACTTACCCAGATTAACATCTGATGACTTGCTACTCATGCATATACTAAAGTTAGTAAAGCACTCTTAATTGGTAACAACTCAGAAAAGCACCAAAGTGCAACTTTTTGAGCGACCTTCATTTTGAAGTTCCTCTCCGAAAAATTGAACTTTAGAGTATTCATAACTACTCCCAAGTAAATACCTTAATTGCAAACATCCTCTAAAATTGAGGACAGTCCCCATGTCCACACGCAATTATCTTATTCCCTATCCACGCCGCCGTTTTATT
>JAHDBS010000056.1:0-11911 GCA_020630225.1 Anaerolineales bacterium
GCTGGCTATGACACGCAAAACTGGATTGCAAAGTTGGCAGAAGGCACCTGTTACACCGTGGAAAGTGAAGTGGGTGGCGCTGAAGGATTTCAAAACATCGCGATCTATGGTTGGGTTGACCTTGCTGAGATAGAGGTATTGTCAACTACAGCGGATACCTTGCAGTTCCTGCCTGTTGGTACCTCCTCTGGGTTCTATCAGGTGGAAACGGTTGCTGCGAATACGCCGCCAACATTTGTGTTTAGTCGTAAAACGGCAGACGATGCTGAACCACATGTGGTTGAGTTGTTACATCAGGATGATGCGCTTGTGTATGTAAAGCTCGTTGGAAGACTCAAACCAGACCAGTAGCTGATCTTAAGGCTTTTGAAATGCGTCAGTAATATGCTGACGCATTTTTATTTAAGTAGTTTTATTTTATTTTTGATACCTGTCACAAAATGTAGCTGTCACTCGTCTTTATTAGTAACAAGCGATAATACGCGTAGTTAGGAGACATGCAATGCGTACAAATACTTATGATGTGGCAATTGTCGGAGCAGGCGTAGCTGGGCTAATGTCAGCTGCGTTGTTAGCAAAAGCTGGAAAGTCAGTTGTGGTACTAGAGCGTGCTGACACAATTGGAGGGCGGGGGCAAACGCGCAACAAAAACGGCTTTTTCTTCAACATAGGCGCACATGCAATTTATTTGCAGGGCGCAGCATACACAATTTCTAAAAAACTCGGGATAGACCCGGCTGGCAAACCACCCGTTATTAATAACGCTGCCAAAATTTATAGCGGTGAGCAAGCCTATATGTTTCCTGGGACTCCTAAGAGCATCTTGTCTTCGCTGCTTTGGACATGGCGTGATCGTCTTAGTTTTTTCAATACCATTCGAAAAATAATGCAAGCCAAGCTAGAACTGCTGGCGGAAGTGACCTACGAAGAATGGTTGCTGGAAAACGTTTCCTCGGAGAACGTTAGAGGCTATTTGCGTGCTAACGGACGCGTTGGTACCTATACAAATGCAATTGATTTGTCTGCTAAACATGCGCTTAATCAGTTCCGATGGGTACTACAAAAAGGTGTGCGTTATGTTGATTATGGGTGGGGAAATTGGCTAGCAACAGTGGCGCAACAAGCGCAGACGAATGGCGCAGACATTCGAACGCAGCAACGGGTAACGCGAATAGATAAGCAAGCAGAGACCTATTGCGTTACAACAGCAACTGACGCCTTTTCGGTGGTGACTGTTATATTGGCAACCCCTCCAGCCGTTGCTGCAAAATTGTTGCCAACTGGTAATGGTGTTGAAAAAGCTTTATCTACTATGCGCCCAGTAAAAGTTGCGGCACTTAATATCGCATTGGCTGAGTTGCCTAACTTGGACGTATGCTTTGCCACAGCTGTGGACCGCCCACTATATTATTCCCTCCATTCAGCAGCAGCCACATTAGCACCGCAAGGCAAACACTTAGTGCACCTTATGTATTATCTGCCTGATGATCATCAGAGTTCACCTGAGCAAGATCGCGGTGTGCTAGAGCAATGGCTAGATCAGTTGCAGCCTGGCTGGCGGGAGCATGTTATTGAAAGTGAGTTTCTACCGCGCATTGCCGTTGTGCATGATTCTCCGCGGGTTGGGCATCGCCGGATTGATTGTGAAATAGAACTGCCTAATGTATATGTAGCTGGCGACTGGGTACACTCAGACCAAATCTTGGCTGATGGAGCAGCGCAGAGTGCTCAGGTCGTTGTAGAGAAGATATTGGTATGACTAATCAGTTTGAGGACTATCAGAAGTTATTGTTTGGGATTGCTTACCGCATGTTAGGCACAGTGGCAGATGCTGAGGATATTGTTCAAGATGCTTACTTGCGTTGGGAACGTAATACCGAGCCGATCCGGAATTCCAAAGCGTGGTTAGTGACAACGACAACGCGTCTGTGTGTAGATCAATTGAAGTCGGCGCAGTCACACCGTGAGACATATATTGGGCCGTGGTTGCCTGAACCAGTTCAGGAAGATATGGCTAGTGAGACCTATGCGTTGTCAGAGTCTCTCTCAATGGCGTTTCTTGTGATGTTGGAGCGGCTGTCCTCCATTGAGCGAGCAGTTTTCTTATTACGTGAAGTGTTTGGATATTCACACAATGAAATTGCAGAGATTACAACGTTAAGCTCCGCAAATGCCCGCCAAGTATTGCGGCGCGCAAAGCTGCATTTGGCAAAAGACAAGCCGCGTTTCAACGCAACTCTTGAAGAACAACAATTGTTACTTGGGCAATTTATGCAAGCTTGTATGACTGGCGATATCGATGGAATGACCACCTTGCTTGTGCCTGAAGTTACCTTCACAACGGATAGTAATGGAAAGGCTATTGCTGCACGCAAAGTTCTGTTGGGCTCAGATGCGGTCGTTAAGTTTATGACAGGTGTGTTGAAACTAATGCCAGAAAATGGAACATTCAACGTTCAAATGTTGAACAATCAGCCGGCTGTTGTGATCTATGAAAATGGACAGGCAACATCAGCAATTACAATGCATGCGCAAGATGGTTACATCCAGGCATTCTACGCCATTCGCAACCCGGATAAATTGAAAGGACTTGGCTCGTTATCGCTGTAGTTTCAAACCAAATCTTATCGCCATATGAGGCTTGGACTATAATCAGTCAGGTCACTAGATATTGTTGACCTGACTGAATTCATGTTTTTATTTTCCCCTTCAACTACAAGTCATTTAGCGATTATCACGCAAGTGTTCTGGCTAATTGTGTTGTTACGGCGTGCAATGAAGCGCAGTACAACTGCTAGTGACGCGCCAGTCGATCGCCGGTTCTTAGCGTTTCTTGTTGGACTCATTGGTGCTGAACTCATCATTATTCTAATGAGTTCAAATTTGTTTGGGTTTAGTAGGCCTGCAGGTTGGCTGCTTGCGCCAGCCCTTATTGTAGTTATTTGGCTAGGTTATCTGTTTTATGCAGAAATTGGCCGAAATCACAATTTGATCAATGCGACTGTTAATATTGCGATCCACGTGATGTACGCTGGCTTGTTTGTGGCAGCGGCAGGCTTTACTTGGTTGCACAGTAGCGACCCAAGCGCGTCATGGGGCTGGTATCGCATGCTGGCAGTTGCGATTGCCTATACGGGATTACTAGCCGCAATTTGGTATATCATGCGCCAAAGTTGGGCGGCAGGGAAAGATCGAATTGCGAAGATGTTGCGCAGTTTTTTGACCTATTCGCTGTTGCCTTTGCTAGCCATCACGCTACTTGTTGCAGATCCAGTTCGAATTTGGATGCTAGTGGCGATTGATGTGGCGTTGTTTTTTACTGTTTTCGGAATTACCGTCACATATTTCAATTATCAGCACTACGCTGTCTCGCTTGAAAATCGGATTGTTGGGACAGGCGTTACCTTATTTCTTGTCCTCACCAACTCTTTTGGGTGGATACTTTCACTCCTTTTCTTGCGTCAACAATTGAGCCAGCAATTGCCGCTGGATGATGTTTTTCGTGAAAACCCCGCGCTAGTCTTAGGTTTCAACCCTACTATTCAATCGTTAGCATTGCGGATTGAAATTAGCAGCTTACTCATTCCCATTGGCTTTTTCATTGTAATTGGCAGCGCGATTCTGTTCTTTCTACTCAGAATGTTCTATCGCAATGTAATCACAGCCCCAGTGAGTGCGATCCTGAAAGGGATTAGAGCTGTTGAAGCAGGTGATTATGCCGCCAATGTTGACTTGCACCACAATGATGAAATTGGGCAAATTGCGCTGAGCTTCAACCAAATGACAGACCAACTGTCAGACACAACGACAGAATTGAAGCGCTATCAACAACAGCTTGAAGAGTTAGTAGAAGAACGTACTAAAAACTTGATTGCAGAAACAGAAGCCCGCATGGATGTTGAGCGTGACGCTGCAATTCAAAAAGCTGTTGAAGAAGAACGGAAACGAGCCGCGCATGAAACGCATGATGGCCTCTTGCAGCGCTTAGCTGGTGCAAAACTGCGGATGGCACATTGGCATCGCTTGCTGAATACGGCGCACCAACAAATGCATGATGAATTGGATTTGTTGAATGAGCAACTTAGCCTTGGGACGCTGGAGCTACGCCAATTGATGGATGGTGTGCCTGTCGGGCCAATTGAAAATCGTTTAGAAGTTCTTATTCCAGACTTGGTGCGCAGCGCCCGAACGAATTACCGTTTAGAAGTGCATACTGAATTGCAGATCGATGAAACCCGTCTAAAGCCAGGATTTATTGAAGAGATTTATCGCATTTTTCAAGAAGGTGTTGCGAATTGTGGGCGCGCCGGGGATGCAGGTAATATTTGGCTTTCGGCGATTGAAACGGCGAGTAAAGAAGCTATTCGAATTGAGATTCGCGATGATGGTGTGACGCCGCAACCGATGAATACGGTGTCAACACAAGGTGTTATGTTGGACAACATTCGCGTTCGGGTTGAGTCGCTAAATGGAACGCTCAATATTACAAATGAGAGCGAAGTCGGGACCACGCTGGTAATGCACTTGCCATACCCAATGTTTGAATAATCTGGTTCCTTTGACAATAAAAGGCGACGTGTTCAGAAGAATACGTCGCCTTTTTTATTACCAACCCTGTAGATGGGATGGGATTCTGTATAGGTCAGCAAGGGGTCTTCCCATTCGAATTACAAGCGCCTACAACCTTGAAATCCGCTTCGCTAACAATCGTTGTTCGCCAATGTCTGGCTCTACAATCATTTCGCCTTCAATATAGAATGGGCCATTGCTTCGCAGGACCCGCTGATATTGACGGTAGGTCTCAGTCTCTAATTGCACAGGTAACACGCCTACGGCGTCTTCTATTTCAATCACATAAATGGCAGGGTCTTCACCGTGTGCGAAACGTTGACGTGTTTGCTGAATGCCAGCAATGGCAATCATGTCTCCCACTTTGTTGAGCGCGACCTCCGTGCTGATGACGTTGGACGGTACTTGCATTAGCTCAAGTGGATGGGCGCTTACACCGGTGCCAAGCAATCGCTCTTCAGCCTTGACCTGATCTGCTAATGACCAGTCGGCAATTGCATCTAACGATTGAAACAGGGATAGTTGCCCGCCACGCCAGCCACCTTGCTTGAGGCGTTGTAACAATGCTGGGCGTGGTCCTAATCCGTCACAAGCACCGCACATAACAAGATGGCGCGCTTCCTTTGGTCGGGGATCCACCCGTGCAAGGAAATCTTCAAAGGAATGGAACGGTCGCATTTGAATGATGCGTTTGATTGTCGCTCGGGTGACATCACGAATTTGTCCCAGCCCCATAAATAGAACAGTTTCTCCATCTGGGTAGGCCACACTAAAGCGTCGCTGCGAGTGGTTGATATGGGGTGGACGCACTTTGAGACCCATTTGGCGTGTTTCAGACAAGTACACACGTTGACTGTAATAGCCACCATGGTTAGCAAGGACGGCTGCCATGAAAAGTTCAGGGTAGTGGGTTTTGCACCAAGCAGCTTGCCAAGCGATT
Source organism: Anaerolineales bacterium (assembly GCA_020630225.1). Classification (GTDB taxonomy): domain Bacteria; phylum Chloroflexota; class Anaerolineae; order Anaerolineales; family UBA6668; genus JAHDIM01. Next base: position 5,510 of record JAHDBS010000056.1, read on the forward strand.
TGGGCATAAGAAGCTGCGTGGGCTTTAGGAAACCCATAGCCGGCAAATGCAGCCATTAGATCCCAAATGCGTTCTCCTGTTTCAGCAGGCACATTACTGAGCTCGTTTGCCCCCGCTAGGAATCTGTTTTTCAGCGTAATCATTTGCTCGCCTGGATCAAAGTGGCTCATTGCGCGCCGCAACAAGTCTGCGTCAGCCAACGTTAGTCCCGCTAATTCGTGCGCAATGCGCAGGACTTGCTCTTGGTACAAAATGACACCATAGGTGTCTTGTAACAACCCTGACAGTGCCGGGTGCAAATGACTTACGCGTTCATGTCCAAGATGCCGGCGAACAAAGGCGTCTTTTAGACCTCCAGTCAGTGGCCCTGGACGGAACAATGCTAGTGCGACCATCAAATCATCTACAGATTGCGCTTGTACTTCTTTTAGCACATTGCGCATGCCGGGACTTTCAATTTGAAAACAGCCGATTGTTTGGCCTGTTTTGACGCGCGTTTGCGTTTCTGCATCCTCTTCTGGAATGGAATTCAATACGCTAAGCGTAGATTTGAATTCTGTCTTGCGCCAAGCTTGAATTTGCCCCCCCACATCTCCTAAGACGCTAAGGCCTCGAATGCCCAGTAGGTCTAGCTTGACGAGGCCAATTTCTTCGGCGCTCCAATGATCAAATTGCGTAATGACCAAGCCTTTGTTTGCGAGCAATGTCGGTGCAATTTGTCGGATTTGATCGGGTGCAATGACCAAGCCGCCGGCATGAATCGAATGATGACGCGGGAAACGCAAAATGCGCTGGGCGTCCTGAATCGCTGCCTTGATGGCAGGGTCAGGGGTATACCGTGCAATTTCATCCCATGGATGATGGCCTTTGTCTGCACTTGGCCGTGGGCCAAACCAACGTGGCAGCTGCTCTGTAAGCTCTTTGATAGTGTCATCGCTCAGGCCATAGGCTTTGCCCACTTCGCGGATAGCAGACCGCCTCCGAAAACGGTTGATTGTGGAAACCATTGCGACGCGGTCAGTTCCGAAACGTTCATACACATAGCGCAAAACTTCATCACGTCTTGAGGATGAAAGATCGGTATCGATGTCTGGAGGGCTTTTTCGGGCAGGATTTAGAAAGCGCTCAAAGTACAAATTGAGCCGCATTGGGTCAGGTGACGTGATGCCTAAGCAATGTGCCACCAAGCTGGAAGCAGCCGATCCTCGGGAAGAAATTGGAATGTTAGCGCGCTGCGCGTAATTGACAATGTCTTGAACAATTAGAAAAAGCGGTGCATAACCGCGCTTTGCAATGACTTTGAGTTCGTGTTGTAAACGCTCGCGGAGTGGGCGGGTAAGTTCACCATAACGGCGGATTGCACCACGTTCTGCTTCTTCAGCGAGCCACTTATCGACTGTTTTATTTTCTGGTAGCTTGAATTCAGGGAAAAGCGCTTTACCTAACGGTAGTTCTAAATTGCACTGTGCGGCAATTTCTACTGTTGCGGCTAATGCATTTGGATAGTCCTGCAATGCGCGCTGCATCTCTTCGGTGCTAAGAAAGTAGCTATTTGGTGGTGCTAAGTGCTTCGGGTCTAAGGTGTCACGCTTCTGGTTTTCGCGCATTGCCGCAACCGTGCGTTGTAGGTCAGCATCGTTTGGCTCAAGGTAGGCAATGGGATGGGTCGCAACGAGTGGGACTGACTGAGCCTTTGCTTGGCTGGCAACGTGTTCACGTTCAAGCGTTGTATAACGCGGCTGCATTTCTGCATAGAGCGTTGCGCCAAATTGCTGGGCAACGGTAATAAATGTGACATCTGTGACAAGTTGAGGGTCGAGTGCGAAGAGGCCAATCAGGTCACTACTGTTCCCGGCAACGTCAGCGAAAGGCACCGCATGCATATTGATGCTGTCAAGATCGGTGCAAAGCTGGCTGCTAAGCAAACAAAGCTGTTGCCAGCCGTGTAGTGACGTTGCTAGGAGCGTAATATGACGGCGTTCGTCCAACACCAAAATTGGCAAAGTGAGGCCAATGATGGGCTTAACGTTTTGCTTTCTACAGGCATTGAAGAAAGAAACTGCTCCAGTCAACATGCCATAGTCGCACATAGCAATTGCAGACATCTGATGTTCAACAGCTTTAGCAGCCAGTTCTTTTGTGGATGGCAACGCGCGTAAAAAAGAGTAATGCGACTGGGCGCGTAGATGAACAAATCCGCTAGACATTAAACAGATTTTACAGCGCGAGCAATGATTTGTGAACAAATGAGCTAAGCATGTGGGAGTGACTATTCGCTCAGTATCTACATTACAGGGCTGCTTTTGTTATAAATCTGCTATAGCTTTGCTATAAAGGCGTTAGCTTACCGAAAACCATACTTTGGTCGCGTTCTTTGTTGTGATTTTGAGCAGAGGACATCCAAATGTTAGTTTCATGGCGACAATTCGCAATCTTATTTAGCGGCATTAGCACTTGTCTTGGGCTGTTTTGTCTATTGGTAATGTTGGTATATCCGACGAATGTCAAGGTAGAGCCAACAATGACATTGCCTAATCCTCAGGTGGTAATGCGTCAAAAGTTGACGGCAACTGCGCCGACTATCGATCAAGTTGTTGCTGTTCATCCGACTGTAGAACCATACCCAACACGCCCCACGGTAGCAGGTGCAGCTCCTGTTGCGTCAGCACCAACGCCAGATTTCAATTTCCTTACAGACGCAACGCAATCGAATATCCATATTCCAAACTTAGGACTGACAGCAAATATTGTTGAGGTCCCGCTTCGTCAGGGCACTTGGGACGTTGATGGCTTACAAACACAAGTTGGTCAGTTGGTGCTACCGGTTACGAATCAGCAATACGCGCCGATTTACGCTGCGCATACTTCAATCGCGGAAGGTCAGCCAGGTCCGTTCTATCAAATTGCAGACCTGACCGTCGGTAGTGAGATTTTAGTCACGATTGCTGGTTTTACTGAAACCTTTGCGCTTGATCATATCGAAGTTGTTAGCTCTCATCAGCTTCAGTCATTACTTATTCCTAATCCAAATCGGATTGTGCTTGTCACCTGTACTGGATGGGAACCTTCAACTCAGTCATTTCAAAATCGCCTTGTTATCCATGCAGTTCGAACATCAATGGCGAGCTAATTTCAAGGATTTATTATGTCAATTTATAGAGGAGTTATAGCACTCATAGCGACAGTAATGGTCACTATGGGCTGGGTCGCGACACAGAGTTATTCCGCAATGCGGTCATCTTCTGTGATTACGGTGTCAGGTGCCAGTGTGTATGTTTCAGATGAAATTGGGGCTTGTCTTTCCGCAACTGGCAATACAAAAGCGTGTAACGCAACTGATCTTGCTGCGAAAAATGTAGATAGCCAAGATGACATTTGGCGGGCCGCAGTAAAGACAGCAACCAGTTGTACAGATGCCGACTTTGCTGTTGGTGCAGTTGAAGCTGCTACAGACGGTGGCGCGCGAGTGTTCAATGTTAGCGGTGTGGAAGTACACGCGCAGATGTATGATCTTGATGGGTCAGGTGGCGTATTGAATGCAACCAAGCGTTCTTCAGGGGCACAAACGACTGGAGCAGGTAATACCGATATGCAGGATGATGCGCCGAAACCTGCATCTTTGCAGGCTGCGCCGTACTTCAACAACAACGCTAATGGCGCGTCGACTACTGCAAATGCGATTCTGTTTACATTCAATAAACCATTGCGGACGTTTGGCGCATGGTTTGGTGATGTCGAAACCAAACTGCCGCTTACCAATGGCCGCCAGTGGGATGCGTCTTCTAGTACTGCATCAGATTCAGGGGAAGGTGGGGCACGTGCATCTTTACGTCTGATTTTTGACACAGATGCCGATGGCGCAATTAGCGCTGGTGATACAACGCAAGATATTTCTATTCCTGAGACGCTGGCACCGACGGGAGATTTGTGGGCTGGCGCAACTTCAGGAAGCGCGGCAGCTCGATTGGCAGCACCTGCGCATACGGGTGGTGGTGGTGATCCACGGTTTTGTGGTGGCGGCGGTAATGCAACCGATGCCGTTGGTTGCGGTAACAGCACTACCCGTTGGATTGGGTTTGTCGCCGACTCATCTAATGTGATTGGTATGTTACTTACTGTAGGTGATGATGATCATTTGTTAGCTGGACCGCAAACTAATAGCTCGGCAGATCAAGTGGCATCTTGTGTAGACGCTGGCGGTGCTTCAGATGGCGACTGCGACGGCGGTACAGAACGTCTTAGTATGATTGGTGCAACAACAATTGTCGGAAGTTGTGCTGCGCCAACAGCAACAAATACTACTGCCCCTACGGCTACAAACACCGCAGTTCCTACCGTAACCTTCACTAATACCGTTGTTCCTACTGCGACATTGACCAATACAGTAGTAGCAGCTACGAATACTGCTGCTCCGGCAGCAACAAATACCCCAGAGCCTTTGCCAACCAGCATAACTGTACCTGTAGCGACATCCACAATAGTGCCGACTGCGACCTCGGAGAGCGTTTCCTCTCTTCCTGCGACACCAACGGAAGTTGTTGCCTTTGCTGTGGTGGCAACACCCACGCAAACGGCTTTACACCAGCAGTTAGCGGTGACGCTAAAAGCTGCGGATTCATTAGTCATTATTGGACAAGAAACGCAGCTTTTCGTGGAGGTGACAAACCTTAGTAGTGCGGCGTTAGATCAGGTTGTGGGGCTGTTGCCGCTACCTAATGGATTTACATATCTTTCAGGTATTGCTAGTCAAGGCGACCTCAATTACGTGCCTGCTCCGAGTGGTGTTGCCTATCAACTTGGGACGTTATTGCCTGGACAAACAGTGACATTGACTATTACGGTGCAAGTGTCTGATTCAGCTTCTTTTGAAAATGAAACGCTGTTTCAAGCGCATGCGGCGACGCCTTATTTGGCATCTGTATATTCAGAGTGGCAAGGCGTTGTTGTGCTGGCACCTGTCATTCCAGCAACAGGGCTTAGCAATCCGGTTAGGCCTAGTGATTGGGTGTCGTGGATAGCTGTTGGACTCCTCTTTTGTACATTGCTTTGGGTACGCTATAAAGTGCGTTACACGCAAAGTAAGTGTATGTTCAGATAGTCGTTAGAGTGTTGTTTGTATGTGCTTGCGCTCAGAGAGCGGGAGGTTCTGGTTTGGTTAGGGAGTGAAATTTCCGGTGAACATCCTCATATAATGCAAAAATGACCTCTGTAACCTATGCCACAAAGCCAACGCAGCATGCTTCTAAGCTATCGCTGACCCTTCTCAACAGCATCATACTCAGCATCCTGGATTTGCCATTTTGGATTGCGCTAGCCGCACTAGTATTTGTCGGCGGCCTGAGTGCTTACATTGGCTCAGCGGTCATTTTGCTGGCGTTCGGTGCTGTTATCTCAGGTGGCATTGTGAGCTATGGTAGCTCTTGGCGCGGATCAATTGCCATTGTGCAAGACGTGCCAGCGGCACTGTTTATTGTCATGATTGGCGATTTGGTAGCCTCGATGGCACCAAGCCTCACGCTAGACGCACAGTTCATTACGGTTGTTGTCGCGATTAGCGTCACTACATTTGTAACCGGACTGCTGTTTTACATCCTTGGGCGGTTTCAGCTCGGAAATCTCGTACGGTACTTCCCGTACCCAGTGATGGCTGGGTTTCTAGCAGGCACTGGTTGGCTATTGCTAAAAGGGGGACTGCAGACGGTGTATCCAGCATTGAGCCTAAGTTCATTGCTGTCCATTGAAGGGCTTATCCGTTGGGTGCCAGCGCTTATTCTTGGTGGCCTAGTTTATTGGCTAAGTGGCCGCATCAAGTCGCCATTCCTGATCCCAGCGTCCCTTGTTGTTATTGGGATTGGCTTTTTCCTCGTCACGACTGTCTTAGGTGTTTCCTATGCTGAATTGGTCAGCGAAGGATGGTTTCTAGAAGAAATCAATTCTGCTAGTTTGTTAGAGCTACAGCAGCAGCTCAATTTTGAAAGTATTGACTGGCTGCTTATTGCGGGGCAATTTGATAAGGTACTGATCATTGCGGCAGGTTCGGTTCTCGCGATGTTGCTCAATACCAACGGCGTGGAGCTCAATCTGCAAACAGATTTGGACCTTGATCGGGACTTGCAAGTGACTGGCATCGCAAACTTGCTGAGCAGCGTGTTTGGGGGCTGGCCGGTCTATATTTCCCCGGTGCAAACGGCGATCAATTCACCAGAGAAACAACAGATGCCGTTGGCTGGGTTGTTGTACCCAATTCTGTGTTTGGCAATTTATTTGCTAGGCGCGTCTTTACTAAGCTATGTGCCCATCTTAGTGTTTGCAGTGATTTTGGTGTATGTCGGCTTCGACTTTTTAGTAGATTGGTTGATTGCCCCATTCAAGACGCTAAGTCGCCTGGACTATGGCATGTTG
>JAHDBS010000056.1:12011-17156 GCA_020630225.1 Anaerolineales bacterium
AGATTGGTTGATTGCCCCATTCAAGACGCTAAGTCGCCTGGACTATGGCATGTTGCTTGTTATTGTTGGGGTTGTGTCCGTGTTTGGCCTTTTGATGGGTGTGGCAGTGGGGCTAGTTCTCGCAGTCATATTATTTGTGATGAAGTACAGCCGCGTTAAGGTTATTCGCCATCATCTAACCGGCGCAGAGCAGCGGAGTCGGTACTCACGGGGCATTACGCAGACCCGATACTTACAGTCTGTAGGGTCACAAACGCAAATTTTGTCCTTACAAGGCTACATGTTCTTTGGCACTGCAAATAAGTTGCTAGAGAAAGTAAGAGCATTGAGCGAAGAACAAGATATTCGTTATGTAATCTTAGATTTTGAAAATGTCACAGGCTTGGACTCTACAGCGTTGCTAAGCTTTGTGAAAATGGTGCAAAGTCTTGGGCAACGTAATACCCAATTATTATTCGCTGCTCTAGATGATGACACAGAGGCACAATTTATAGCGCACGACGACGCGACTTTGCTGCCTTTCCCCACCTTAGACGCAGCTCTCGAATATGTTGAGAATTTACAGCTGCAACGGTGGCAGGCGACAGACACCTCACAGGCACACACGCTAGTTTCTAACCTTTACACACTTGTGCCTGAATTAGATGTCGCCTCAGTTATTGCGAAAATGGATCAGCAGCAGCTTCAGGCCGGGGACTATCTCATGCGTCAAGGCGATGCACCCGCTGAACTCTTTTTCATTGAGGCTGGCTCCCTGACTGCGCAACTTGAGCGTGAAGATGGCTCTATTCTGCGCTTACAGACAATGGGGTGCGGGCATGTGGTTGGTGAACTAGGGTTTTACACAGGATTGCCGCGAACAGCATCAATTGTTTGCGAAGAGGATGCAACGGTATATTATTTAACTAAGGATAAAATGCAGGAACTGGATCACGAAAGTCCAAAGGTTGCTGCTACTATTCATCAATTGATTGTGCATCTGTTAGCAAATCGGGTAACGCATCTTGTGCGGGTGGTTGATTTGCTACAGAAATAATACGTGTTTACCTTGTACTATGTCTTGCTGCTACATTCCTGACTCCGTTCGCTATTGTAAAAACTGTGATCAGCTCATCGCGATAGATACACAGATGCCAGTCTTGCGATTTGTAGATGAGACAGGGGTGACTATTGATGAGTGTCCGCGCTGTAATTACTGGCTAAGTGAGCATAATACATATGCTCATGAAGACATTCCTGCTCAGACGTCGGTAAAAGCTACCAAGTGATGGCAGATCGGGTAACACTGAGTTATGCGCCAATTAAGCGCGATTATTTCGCGTGGTTATTACATCGCTTTTTTCGCAACCGTGTCATGGGCTGGATCAAGCTGATTTTGCTTGCGCAAGTCTTATTGATTAGCATTGCGCTGCTCTTCTTTGCAGTAACAAGCGGTATTTCTCCTGGTCAATGGCCAGTAGTGACTTGGCTAAGCGCATTTTTTGTATTGCTCTGTAGCGCTGCTGCGGTGCGCCAGTGGCTGTTTTGGCGTAAGTTCTTTCGCGACCCCAATGTGCTAAAGCCTTTCAAGGTCACCTTGCAAGCGTCAGGTGTACATTTCAAAACCGGTCTGGCAGACAGTAAGCTCAAATGGGAGAGTTTTACGATGCTTGAAGAAAATAAAGAGTATTTCTTTTTGCCATATCGCTCTGCTAAGAATTTGGGGCAGCCCATTCCAAAGCGTGCCTTTGAGTCTGCTGAACAACAGGCGCAGTTCCGAACTATTGTTACGAAACATCTAAACTAAGTACTCCCCTAGATTGATATTACGTCCTGCGCAAAACTATAACTAATCTCAAACACAACCCCTACCCACGCTAGCTTGATACACGATTACAATCATGTAACGTAACTGAATCAACAACAGTAGTGGTAGTAATGTTTGATTTCCTCGCACTTTCTCCAATAGAACTTATCTGGGTCGTTGTTAGTACAGTCTTATTTGTGCTGTTACTCAGTCTTTACTTGCTTACGCTTAGCTTGCGTGAGTTAGAAATGACGCGGCTCGCTAATATAGTCAACATCGCTTATATGATGATGTGCTTGCTCGTGGTCGCCACATTAGCTGGTGCTTGGATCACATTGATCATTGGTATTCAGCGCGATGAAAAGCTGCCAATGCTAATTCAGCGGCTGAGCTTGGTCTTACTAGGCTTCACTGCGATTTTGGTGGTTTGGGGAATTGTAATTAGCGGCTGGCGTTTGATAAAGAGACGCGTTCAAGCGGGGCGAAACACCAATGGTGCTTCTATTACAGATTCAGCCGCGGCAGACGCAAAGACCCGTTTAGAATCAGCAACGGATGCCAATCCGAAAGCAGTTGCTGGTGCTGTGGAGCAGTTACGCTCTGTTCTCATTGTTGATGATGATCCGCACGTTGTTCATTTGCTAGAGAGTATTTTGCAGAAGGCGGGCTACGTGGTGCAGACGGCCACAGATGGTAAAGAGGCGCTAAATATGGTGCTAACCACCACACCAGATGTAGTCTTGGCTGACCTCATTATGCCGGAGACAGATGGCTTCGGATTTATTGAGCAACTGCGATTTTTACCAGAGACAGCGGCATTGCCAATTATTGTCGTGACTGCAAAAATGCTGAAATTGGATGAGCAACGCTGGTTATCTGAAAGAGCTGCTGCAATTTTGCAGAAAGATAACCTAAAATCTGATAGAGTACTACAGTCTATTGAGTTAGCATTACAGCCTGTATAAAAAATGCGCAATTGCGCCAAAGGACTTTAAATCAACGTCAATGTCTAATCCAAATTTCAATGACGCCATTGAATGGGCAATTCAAACGCTGACCGATCAATTGCCAAACAACTTTACATATCACAATCTCTATCATACTTGTGAAGAGGTGATTCGCAATGTTGAGTACCTAGCGCACGTGACTCAGCAATCTCCTAAGAATATCTCATTGCTGCGCGTTGCAGCCTCGTTTCACGACTTAGGCTTTATTGTTTCCACAGAACAGCATGAATTGCATAGCATGCGGATAGTAGCGCAAGAGCTGCCGCGCTTTGGATTTGATGAGAAAAGCATCACGTCTATCATGGGAATGATTATGGCGACTAATATTGTGCACCAGCCGCAGAACGAACTAGAAGCGTTACTTGCAGATGCGGATCTGAGTGTGCTTGGCGCAGCAAATTTCTTGGAGCGCAATCAGGCGTTGTACGCTGAAATGTTGAGCTTAGGTCATTCATATACCACGCGCTCTTGGATCGAGAGTCAAATCAAATTTTTGACCCAATATACGTTCTACACTTCTGCTGCGCAAAATATGTTTAGGGACAGCAAAGCAGAAAATATTCAGTTGCTGTTTGAAGAGCTGAAGGATTATTAATTAGCTGCCCTGTAGTTTGAAGAGAGCCAATTTTCTGCGTGGTGTTAATCAAGAAAAGACATTAGTTGCCCATAGCAGCCGAGCCTTACCTTCGGACGGCTTGGCTCAGGGAAGGTGTGTAAACCTGATGCGCCCCCACTGACCGAAGTGGAAGTGCAACTCAAGACATTGTTTCTGGATAATGTCTAAAAGTGTAGGGTAACTAGATTACTAAGTCTAATTGCGCAACTTACCGCAGGTGCGCAACCGACTCGCGGATGACCAATTCATAACTTTGCTCGGGTAGCGGTTGGTCAACATTTTTGAGAATATTTGAAATGTAATATGCAGCAGATTTCCCCAATTCTGTTGCAGAAGGCTTCACTGTTGTGAGTGGTGGGGTCATGAACGCAGAACTAGGTTGGTCATCAAACCCGATGAGTGAGATGTCAGCCGGCACCCGGATTCCCCGCCGATACAGCGCCAGTCGCACACCCATTGCCATTTGATCATTGGCGCAAAAAATTGCGCTAAAGCTTTGTCCGCGAGTAAGCAGTGTTTCAACTGCTAATAGCCCAGACTGCGGCAAGAAATTCCCCTGAACCACAAGTTCATCACGGACAGGAATTCCTGCATCAGATAAGGCTTGTTTATAGCCATCTAGGCGTAGCTTAGAGTCAGCATGATCGGCTTTGCCACTCACATGCGCAATTTCACGGTGCCCCATGCGAATGAGGTATTGGGTCGCTTCATAAGCTGCCTGAAAGTTGTCAATGTAAATGCAGCGGTCTTTGAACTCGGTCAGTTCACGAGCCACAATGACAATCGGTGTTTCTTCATTGACCTCTTTGAGAAGGTCATACGACAACCCCCCACCAACAATAATCATGCCATCGACTTGGCGGTCTTGCAGCGTGCGTAGCATTCGCTCTTCAACCTCTGGCTTCCACTGCCCATCCACAATAATGGGCGAGTAGGGGCTATTTTCAAACCCTTCCAATATGCCTTGCGTAATGGCGTCATAAAACGGACTACTAATGTGCTGAGTAATGACACCAACAGTCATTGACTGCCCACTTGCCAGACCGCGTGCGAACACGTTTGGTCGGTAATTTAAGGCCTTAACGGCCTCTAAGACTGCCTCGTGTTTCTTGGCGCCAACCTTTGCGTTGCCACTTAGCACCCGTGAGACGGTGCTAATTGACACATCTGCATGATCGGCAATCTGTTGGATCGTGATTTTCTCGCGCTGAGTTCCCATCTGCTCTATTTTACCTAAAAAAGAATGAAAGCGTTTTCATAGCTTAGTTGTGTAGACTGATTTTTGAAACGCAAAAACCTCTTTTTAGGGGAAATCCCCTCAGTTGGTTTTGTCCAGATTGACATCAGAATACTTTGCTTCTAGTATTTCTGAAAACGCTTTCATAAATTTGACTGTATTTGGAGTTATTTTTGAATGCGCTTTCAAAAAATGACAAAGATGATTGTCACACGCATCCGTAGCATTGAAATTAAGGAGAATTCAGAATGCAAAAGCGATTTCACATACTAATGTCGCTAATAGCTGTGCTAATGCTGGCACTAGTGGCATGTGGTGGGGCTGCTCCTGCCGAACCTGCTGCTGAAGACGCGGCAGACGCTGTTGCCGAAGAGGTAGTTGCCGAAGACGCAGCAGAAGAAGTAGTCGAAGAAGAGGCTGCTGAAGAAATGGAAGAAGAGGCCGCTGAAGAAGAAGCTGCCGAAGAAATGGAAGAGGAAGCCGCTGAAGAGGTTTCTGG
>JAHDBS010000528.1 GCA_020630225.1 Anaerolineales bacterium
GCAAGTCAGCAACTTCGTGACGCACACCCTTGTGTGTAAATGCCCGCGGACGTTCTGGGTAAGATGCGCCTGCGTAACACTCAACAGAATTTTCAATAGTCATTTGGCAATTTTCAATAATCAATGACGTTTTGCTCAATTGACAATTAGGAATTGACTGTTGAGCATTGACTATTATTCGTAGCCGATGACGCTCTTGTCACCGACGTTGAACTGGCGGAAGCGTCCACCAACTTTGGCGTCTTGCCCAATCAGCGATTGACCAAGAATGCCGTCTTCAACCATTGCGCCAACGTCCATGATGCTGTCGCGGATAATCGCGTTTTTGATTACGCAGTCTGCGCCGACGCTTACATGCGGGCCAACAACTGAGTTTTCAATAGTCGCACTTGGGTGAATGTAGACAGGCGGATTGATAATGTAATTGCCTTCAGGGAAGTCAGCGCTGTTATCACTGCCGTTGTCGAGCAAGAAGCGGTTGGTTTGCAACACTGTTTCTGGCTTACCGCAGTCTTCCCAAACTTCAACTTGTTCAGCTCGCAGCTTCATGCCGTCGTCCAACATCAGCTGAATTGCATCTGCCAAGTAGTATTCACCCTTGGTCATGATGTTTTCATCAATTTGGCGATGGATGGCTTTCATAAAGCCAGGGCCGTCTTTCATGTAGTAGAAACCCACCACAGCGAGATCGTTTTCGACTGTTTCTGGCTTTTCAATCAGGCGACTGACATAGCTGTTAGCGCCAACTTCAACGACACCAAAGCGGCGTGGATCTTCAACGCGTTTGACATAGACCACTGCATCGGCGCGTTCGTCATTGAGCTCAGCCAATGGCGCGTGGATGATGGTGTCAACAAATGCGATCAGAATTGGGCCGTCAACGTATTCTTCAGCCAGTAACACCGCTGGAGATTGACCGTTGAGCTCTTTCTGCTGTTTGAATTGCGTCTTTAGGTTCGGATATTTTTCAGCAACGTAGTCTTCGACTTGTTCACCAAGATAGCCTGTGATGAAGACAAATTCTTCAACGTCCACACCTTCGAACATATCCAGCACGTGTCCTAGCACAGCCTTGCCAGCAACATTGATGAGCGGCTTAGGCTTGCTAAACGTGTGTGGGCGCAAACGTGACCCAAATCCAGCGAGAGGAACGATGACTTTCATGTGTAATTTCCTATTTGTTATTTCTTATTGGTTATTTGTTATTACACGACTGCGTGTCGCAATAACAAATAGCAATTAACCAATAATCAATCTATATCGGGGCAACCGCTTTATGCCAATCGGTTGCGACTTGTAATGTATGTGCGACATTCAACAAGCGTTCTTCTCCATAAGCAGAGCCCATCAATTGCAAGCCAATTGGTAAGTTCTTGCTGTCCACACCGCAAGGCATAGACAGACCGCAAATCCCAGCCATGTTGAGTGCTAATGTGAAGACATCTTGCAGATACATGGAAAGTGGATCGTTGACGTTTTCGCCAATCTTGAAAGCAGTTGTTGGTGAGACTGGAGAAGCGATCACATCAACATTTTCAAAGGCCTTGTCAAAGTCACTCTTGATGAGCGTGCGGACCTTTTGGGCTTTCAAGTAGTAGGCATCATAGTAACCCGTTGAGAGCGCGTAAGTGCCCAACATAATGCGGCGCTTTACTTCTGGGCCAAAGCCTTTGCCACGGGTGTCTGAATATTGGCTATTCAAGTCGCCTGTGTTTTCGCGTAGCCCAAAGCGGATGCTGTCATAGCGCGCTAAGTTAGCAGATGCTTCCGCCGTTGCAATAATGTAATACGCAGGCAGGTTGTAGTCGGTATGCGGCAAGCTGATTTCAACCAGCTCAGCACCCATGTTTTCCATTTCAGCAATAGCAGCCCGGACTTTTTCGTCCACTTCAGCTTCCATCCCATCGATGAAATATTCTTTTGGAACCCCAACGCGCACACCTTTTAGCGAGTCCATCGCTTGCATGGGTTGGGTGAAGTCTGGCACGTCGTAGCCAACCGTGGTCGCATCAAGCGGATCGCGGCCAGCGATGGTGCTGAACATCAGGGCAGCGTCATCTACTGTGCGGGTAAACGGCCCAATTTGGTCGAGTGAAGAGGCAAACGCAATTGCGCCATACCGTGAAACGCGACCGTAGCTTGGCTTGAAGCCAGTGACACCACAGAGGCTTGCTGGTTGGCGAATAGAGCCACCTGTGTCGGTACCAAGCGCACCTTGGCACAAGCGGGCAGACACGGCTGCCGCTGAACCACCAGAAGAGCCACCCGGCACGCGCTCTAAATCCCATGGATTGCGCGTGGTCTTGTAAGCGGAGTTTTCTGTTGAAGACCCCATTGCGAATTCGTCCGTGTTGGTCTTGCCAACAAAGACTGCGCCAGCGTCACGCAAGCGGCTGACTGCCGTCGCGTCATAAGGCGGCTTGAAGCCTTCGAGAATTTTTGAACCAGCGGTCGTGATAGACCCGTCTTGATTCAAAATATCTTTGATGCCAAGTGGAATACCCGTCAACGGATGAGCGTCTTTGTTTTCAGCGAGAGTTGCATCTGCAGCTTTGGCTTGTTCTAGCGCTTGTTCAGCGGTCAAGCTCAAGTAGCTTTGCACTTGCGGGTCGACTGAGTCGATGCGATCTAAGGTCGCTTGCGTTGCTTCGACGCTAGACACTTCGCCAGCACGCAATGCCGCCGCGAGTTCACGGATAGTTAAGTCAGTAATTTGAGACAT
>JAHDBS010000057.1:0-5800 GCA_020630225.1 Anaerolineales bacterium
GTGCCATTTTTAGAAGACACCTCACGCTTTATAGCCCTGCTAGATTTAGTCAGTATTGTCGACATTTTGTTGGTAACACTGGTCTTTTTTGCATTGATGCTATTGTTGCGCGGGACGCAAGTGATCAACCTTGTGCGGGGGTCATTGCTCTTCGTTGGTGTGGTGCTAATTGCATCAAACCTTTTTCAACTGCGGGCGTTTTCCTATATGTTGCGGCAAGCACTGCCAATTCTGCTTGTTGCGATCCCCGTTATTTTCCAGCCTGAAATTCGACGCTTACTCGACCAGCTTGGTCGTGCTGGCTCCTTAGCTAACTTTCGAAATCGCACCACATCGCACGAACCTATTGTCGACGCCATTACCAAAGCCTGCTTGCTGTTGTCTGAGAAGCGCTATGGCGGCCTCATTGTGATTGAGCGGCTAATTGGGCTGCAAGAATATGTCGATACGGGCATCAACCTCGATGCTGAGATTTCTCCACAGCTACTGATCCAAATTTTTTATAAAGATGCGCCTTTACATGACGGCGCGGCGATCTTGCGTGGTGATCGTATTGCGGCAGCGGCTTGTGTTCTACCACTTTCTAATGACCCTACCATGACTGGGCGCCAACTTGGGTTGCGCCATCGGGCCTCCAAAGGAATTACAGAAACAAGCGACGCGGTTGCAATTGTCGTGTCTGAAGAAACGGGCATTATTACTGTCGTTCAAGACGGGCTAATGATCCGTCGCTTGGATGAAACGCGCTTGCGCTATGTACTCAATGCGTTCTACCAGCCGCGCACCACAACTTGGTGGCAGCAGATTAAGAAAGCCTTCCGTCCAAAACAACGTCAGGGGAGTGACTAACCAATGGCTCTCTTTTTACGACGGTTACTAGAGCAGTCAAGTTTGCTCATTATGGCGTTGATTATGGCTGTCTTTGTTTGGATCGCTGCTGTAAATGAAGAAAACCCGATTGTGACCCAGCCCTTTAGCCGTGAGTTAGATATCGCACTTAGCAACACCGCTGATGACATCGCTTTTATTGATGCAGATGATGTCAACGCCATCGTGACCATCCGCGCGCCTCAAGACATTTTTGATAGCTTAACGACGAATCGCATTCGCGTTGCTGCAGATATTTCGAACCTTGGGCCTGGTGTTCATGTCGTCCCGTTGACGGCTTCAGTAACCTCAGAAAGTGCTGAAGTCATTAGCATTATTCCGGCTGAAGTCCAAGTGACGTTAGAGCAAATTAGTACACGTATGCTGCCGTTACGGCGTGAGGTCACCGGAGAACCTTCGCGGGGATATTTTGCAGGTACACCAGTCTGGTCAGCCGATCAGGTCGCGATTACGGGTCTGCAAAGTGTGGTCAACTCTATTGCAGAGGTGCGCATTGAAGTAGACATTGATGAACGCAAGACCCCGCTGCAACGCAGTTTTGTTCCACGGGCATATAACTCAGATGGCGCAATCGTTAATGGCATTACCTACGCACCTGAGAATGTTGATGTCTCAATCAATATTGCGCAGTTGGAAAGCTATCGCGAATTGGCTGTACGGCCGGACATTGTTGGGCAAGTTGCAAACGGTTTCCGGGTGACGGGTATTACCCAAGCACCGCAGAGCGTAACCGTCTTTTCTACCGAGTCGGACACCATCACTAATTTGCCGGGGTTTGTAGAAACAGCGCCAATCGATATTACTGGCATTGATAATGACATTGAAACAACGGTCACGCTGGACTTGCCAGAAGGGATTTCGCTAATTGGGGATCAGGCTGTTGTTGTACAAGTAAGCGTTGCAGCGATTGAAAATAGCTTTACAACGCGCATCAAACCGCAGGTTGTTGGGCTAGGCCCAGATTTAGAGGTGACGCTGTCTCCAGAAACAATTGATGTAATTGTGAGCGGCCCTGTAAATGCCCTAGATGCGCTTGAACCAGATGACATCAAAGTTGTGATTGATCTACTAGATTTGGAAGCCGAGACTATTGCTCAAATTGAGCCAGAATTGATTGTCTCCATCGACACGATTGATGTGGAATTGGTAATCCCAACCATTCAGGTTGAAATTACAGCTATTGAGTCTGAAGAATAACCGTAACCGAATAGAAGCTAGAAAATAAAAAAACGCTGCCCATGGGCAGCGTTTTCGTTTTCTAAAGGAGTGAGTACGACTACTTGCCGCCAAACAGCTTGCCAAGCAAGCCTTTGGCAACTGGAGATTGCGCGATGCGCATCGCGTCATCCATCCCAAAGCCGTCATCATCGCCAGCCATACCACCTAGTAAGCTTGCCAAACCAGCTGGACCAGCTGACGTTGCATCTTGACCACCTAGCAACCCAGCAAGGCCAGCTGCATTCATGCCGCCACCTGCGCCGCCGCCAAGTTGCTTCATGACCATGCCAATCACGAGCGGCACCATTGCCGTCATCAGCTTGTTAGATGACCCGGCACTTGCACCTGAGACAGCAGAAATCATGCTAGCTGCGCCGCCAACTTTGTTTCCCATCAACATTGGTAACAAAGACGCGCCCATTTGCATCATGCCACTTGAGTCGCCACCGCCGCCAAGCATGCCAGCGAAGTTTCCAACTAAGTCCATTGGGTTTGGACCTGGTGTGTCTGCGCTTGCTGCGCTGGTAAATGCACCCAGCATTTCTTCACGGCCACTTTCTGTCGCGCCTTTGGTCGCCATTGCGCCAACCAAGGTTGGAATGACTGCGTTTACTGCGGACTTTGTTGTGGATTCATCTTCGCCAATCATGCCGCTAAGTGCACTAAGGGTGTTTGCATCCATTTGTTCGCCGAGCATTGAAATAAGGTTCACTTGAGTCTCCTAAATATTGCGTTCTTTTTTGTTTAGCCTTGTGAATTTAAGACTAAATCTGTTTCTAACGTATATTGCAAGAGACACCGCTGTCAAGTGAGAAGTAACGTTTTCATCAGTCATTGTTTTCAATAGTTGTAAAAATGTAATAAAAACTTGACATTATGTGCTGTAGTATTTACAGTTATGTAAGGTTTACATTACATTCTGTCTTGTAAGTAATACAAAATGAGGGTTGCGATGATGACAAATTCAGAAACGCCAAAATGGCGCGATCGAAAGTGGTGGGAAGGAACATTTGGGGTAAATCGGGACGAATTCACAGACAGCGCGAACCGAGAGATTATGCGCTGGGCTACTTGGGTGACGCTCATCACTGGTTTGCCTATTGCTGTCTATACTTGGTGGGATGGCCGCCCTGAAGGTATTTGGATGCTAATTATTTTGACATGTGTGGCTGTCTGGGTGGGCAATAAGATTAGGCAGACTCAACCTGAAGATGGCGTCTGGGATGAATACCATCTGATGCAGCGCGAGCTAATTTATAAATGGCCCATGACAGTGGCGTACGTCTCTGTATTCATTGCAATGTTTTACAGCATCATTAATCAGAAGCAATCAGAACCACTTTGGGGTATCCCAATGCTGATCACAGCCTTTATCATCATCCCATTGATAGCGCGTCGCAAAGTGTATCCACTGCGATATTGGATATTTGTCATTATTCTGACAAGCTTTGCAGCCTTTTTTGGATACAGTATTGGTGAAGACTTTTTGCCTAGCTGGGCCGACTGGCTAATTGCTGCGGCATTCTTAGGGCTAATGGCTTATTCATACCGTTATTATATTAAGCAAGAGGTATAGAGGATGGGAAGAAAAGGAGGCGCAGGTCTCGAAAATAAGATTCGCGAGCTTCGGGCGCGGCATCGACTGACGCAAGCTGACTTAGCGAAGCGCGTGGATGTAAGCCGTCAGACCATCATCGCGATCGAAAATGGGAATTACAACCCATCCATTGTGTTGGCCTTTCGCATTGCTGATATTTTGCAAGAGCCTGTTAATGAAGTCTTTTGGCTCAACGGAAACCAAGATTCAAATTCAAATGGAGAAGGAACATGACAACTGATGTATCTATGGAAACCGCAGTAGATGCCAACGTAGACCGTATGTGGCGCGGACGTGATGTTGTTGCAATGACACTCACTATTATTCCGTTAGCCATTATTCCACTCGTAATCGTGTTTGTAATTGGCTTTGCAATAAGTGGTGTATTTCAGAATCCAGACCTGTTACAAGACCAAGACGCTATTATGGAAATTTCCACTAGTCTTGGCTTTACAGTGTCGAATTTAATCATCAATATTATTGCGATTATGCTTGGGGTCTTCATCATTGCGCGCTGGCGTGGAAAGTTCAGTTGGGATAACTTGTGGCTTTCAAACTTCAATATTCGTTGGGTGCTATATGCTGTATTAGCAACAATTCCAACAATGATTGCTGTTGGGCAAGTTACGCAATTTGCTGGCAACTTGATTTACGACGAAGGTTTCTCTAATTGGCAGGCGCAGTTATTTACAGGCGGTGAGTTTTCGTGGTTAAGTGCGCTGCTAATGATCCCGTTAGGCGGTGTCTTAGTGCCTTTTGCAGAAGAGTTATTCTTCCGTGGCATTCTTTTTCGCTGGATGGCAGACAAGTGGCACCCGTGGGTAGGCATCATTGTAAGCTCCATTGTGTTTGGGCTGATCCATTTTGAACCATCGGTTGCGGTTGGCACAACTTTATTGGGGATGGTCATGGCGTGGTTTACTTGGAAAAGCAAGTCGCTCTGGCCAGCCATTGCTATTCACGTCATAAACAACACCATCGGCTTGACGGTTATGTTCGCAAGTCTCTATTTCGATCTGGGACTAATTTAGAAGCCTGTCCGCATGTGAGCTTATCTACTGCAAGCTCATAACCTTGTTTGAATCAAAAAGCGCCTGTGTTCTACGTAGATCACAGGCGCTTTTTTGTTAAGGGTTAGTAAGCTTCAATTGTTGCTACAAGCTTATCGATATAGAACAAATCACCACGCGGAAAGCCGGGGACATCTAGGTATTTTTCCAGTTCTGGCCCTGTGTTGCCTAAGACCCATGCCTTGGCCATGAACACTGCATAAGAGTCCCATAGTGGCACAATGGCATTTTCCCCAAGGCCTTCTGCTGCAAAGGTGATGAACCAGTGCGGCGCGACCTCTTCAATTTCATCAATGGTCTGTTTGACCGTTGTTTTGATAAAGCGATAGGTGTCGTCAACAACTTCTGGCGTCATATATACAAAGTTGCTCGCCACGTTCATGGTGTTGCCATAGTATGACGTGCCATTGAAAATTTGTGAGGTGGCGGAGTATGGTGATCCAAAGCGGAAGCTGTCACGTCTCAGGAGTTTCAAATGATCAAATTGATCTAGTAACTCCACCGGCGCGAGTTCATCCGGCACGGCATCATACAGCTTGAGTAGGCCGGCATAGCCAGCTAACCAAGCATTGATGGCGTATGGGTTTTCAATTAGCACATCTTTGCCGGGGATGCGGTCGAGTAGATGGCGTTCGCGAATCGCACGTAGGTATTGCCGTGCATCTAGTCCGAAATGGCTGACTATTTTCTGCAAGCCATAAATCATATAGGGATTGCGTCCCCAAATGCCTTTGCTTTGCCAACCGCCATGCTGTCGGAATTCAAAATTGACAGCCCGCGCTTTGTTGTGAAAGAACTCTTCTGTTCGCCCAGACCGATACTCAACAGCAACATCGTCTGGAATGAGGTAGTTATGCCGCTCACGGCGGTCACGCCAGCCAACATGGTTGCAGAAGTCTTCATTCTCAAAATGAGTGAATTCCGCACGCAAATACTCATCGAGTTGATTTTGCAGCGTGCCAGCAATATGCGGCCGGGCTCGCAGTAGCGTAACAAACGTCTCTGCCGGATTATGGAAATAATCAAT
>JAHDBS010000057.1:5900-17061 GCA_020630225.1 Anaerolineales bacterium
TGCATATAAACCTTGCCGTTATATGGCACGGGCGGGTTCTGATCACCATGGTTGCTGTAAACAGCGCCAGGGTGCCCACCAAAAGCGGTGTGGGTATGCACAATCCGCGGTTGCAGCGGAATAATGGCTTCTAAAGTTTCGGACTGGCCTGTGCTCAGCACATACGTACGTGGGTTGTCGGCATTCGGAACACGCACAAAGTTGACTACCTCGCCTTGTTCAAACACGTCAGAGTGCCGATGAGTAGAGTAGGCCATGAGCGTGTTAGGAGCGCCATGAAATGGGCGTGCCAAAAATTGCATATGCTGCCCGTTTGTTGCGCGCGCGACGAAAACAATCCAAGCATTTGCATAGAAGCGTTCGGCATAGCCTTCGTCTTTCAAGTCTAAATGCCGATGCAGTTCGTCGGCGACGTAAAGAGCTTCACGGTGCGCTGCTGCGGACATTTTGCCAAGGTTGCCAGGCCGTGCAGCGCTAATGCGATGGCGATGCTCAGGCGTGATGTCTGGACTTTCGGTATATAGGTCTTCTAGTTCTGCAAAGGCTTCATCAAAAAGTTTGTTTGGAATAGACGCGTCATAGCTACCTGCTTGGCGGTCACAGCATAGGTTCCAATAGACATGCGTCCCACCAACTGACAATCCCAAAGGTTCATCGACTGCACACCACATATAGCTCGGGATTGAGACATGTGTCGGATGATCCGGGTGCCACCCTACCGCTTGACCGCCCATAATGCGATCTTTGAGATCAGTATCGATCATGTAGCCGCTTTGTTGGTACAGCACACCATCACCGCCAACAACAGGCGGGTAACGCGTGCCACTTTGTGTCCCAGACCAAAGCAAAGGGGCTACCGGCAAATGTTGCCCGTTCGATGTCTTCTCAAAAATTTCCTCACCCGTTTGACGATCTAAGACAAACACGGTGCGGCGATAAGGCTTTTCAGCTAAGTACTTGCGGATTTTCTCAGTGGTGAGGGTGACCGTTCCGAATGTCCACGGGCCAGGCGCGTGTCCGCGCTCTCCAACAGTAATGACATTGCGATGCGGGGTAACAAAGTCACCCAGAGCGTCGCGGCGATCAATGTCAGTAATTTTTGCATTGCCGCCGGGGGTTACAGCTGTCCGGTAGCCATGTGACCCTGAGAAAATGACATAGTCATCAATGACAACCGGCCACCATGACCGAAAGCCTTCTCCCGGTAACTTGGCAGACTTCCAAATCAGTTTTCCTGTTACTGCTACTAATGCATAGGCATGACAGTCCATCGAGGCAAAGTACAACGCTCCATCTCGATAGGCTGCAGAGTACAGGATGGGACCTTCGGTGCGGAATTTCCAAGCCAGCTTGCCTTTTTTCGGGCCACCTGTGTGAATGGCATACATAAAGCCGTCACGGCAGCCAGCATATAACAGGCGGTCGGCGACTACAGGGTTGGTCACAAATCCCTTTGGTGCTTGCCACCGCCATTGTTCATCACCAGTCAGGGCATCGAGAGCATAGACATAGCCATCTGTACCGCAAACATAAACCGTTTGATGGTCTACCGTTGGCGAATGGCCTAACGGCATTTCCGTTGGGAATACCCACCGTTCATCGCCGTCATCGGCATCAAGTGCATATAACCCGCGTGACGTTGAAAGGTATAGCAAGTCATGCGCAGCTACAATTTGGGTGCGCTGTGAGATATATGGCGTTACAGGCTTGTACCAGAGCGGCTTCAAATTGCCGCGAACTTCTTCATCTGTCCGCGAATGACGGTCTGGCGTAGCACCAGCCATTGACCAACTCTTTTGTGACATCAGCGGCTGGGTCTCAAAGCGAATGCCAACCCCGTCAGAGTCTTGATCGCTTTCTACATCATCCGGTTCGCCGAGCGTAATTGTGAGTTTAGGTCGGCCTTCTTCACCGGCTTCGCTGCTGTAGAAATACTTGCCAGTGTGACGCGGCCCATCTGCGCTATACATTGCTAGACGCAATGCTTTGCCGGCAGCATAGGCTTCTTGAGCTGCGCGCGTCACATCGAATTCATGCGGTACACCGGGCCAAGGTGCATTGAAACCGGGTAGCGGTTTCACCCAAGTGCCGCCATAATTTTCAGAAGCTAAGGGCGCATTATTCCAAGTGATGGTGTTTTCATCCCACCCTTCTTCAACTGAGAAGACTTGGATGAACGAATCTGGCACAGGCTCATTCCAGCCTTGTCCAGCGTTACCAAACTGCCGAATTTCAAGCTTGGCATCTAGCACGACGCGGTTTTGCGGGCTAGGCAAGCTATTAAGCGGAATAGTGATGTAGTACTTTGAAAAACAAGGCCAGTCTGCAATATCGCCTTGATTCTGAATATTGAACTGCTCGGCACCTTGATAGTTGCGAATGCCCCATTCTCCAAAGAGATCGTGGTTCATATCGTCGCCACAAGTGCCAGCGCCCCCCACCATAGCGTCTTTGATGCGAATACCATCGACGCGGTTCTTCAAGACAATCGTCTCTTTAGGGGTAGCAGGCGGTGCTTCATAGGTTGGCGTGCCAAAATGCATTTCGCCCCAAGTGCTTGGGTCAACTTGATGTACCGCTGCAGGCCAAGACTTGTTTGGAATAATTTCGCTTTGATCACTGTCACGGTCGTGCAGTAATAAGGCAAGTTTCCAAATACTGCCGTCTTCAGGAGGCCCATCTAACCCCATAGATGCGAATGGGATTTTGAACGCAATCCACCAACCATGGGACGCCTCGCCAGTATTGAAAGCACCTGCACCACGGTAGTGTGCAAACGTTTGGAAGTTATTGTCTGCTAAACGCCAGTGTCCACTCTCTCCACCAAAGGCGCGTTGATATTCAGGGCGTTCGTCATGCTCTGGCTTGAACATCCCGGCGAAATAAAACGAGCTTGCATTAATCCGCGTTGCCTCTTCGCTGTCGTCCGTATGCAACATAATGGAAACTGCATCATTAGCAAACAGCATGATTGGCTTCTCGTTGTCATACCAGATCTTCTCATCCACAATATTGCAGTGAATATGCAAATGCTCGGGCGTATAAATAATGCGCACATCCGTATAGTTCTCTTGATGAGAAACCTGTCCAAACCAAAGGACTGCCCGTGTCTCAAAAGGAACATTGGCATCTGTAGTTTCAGGTGTAAACGGAATATTGATTCGTCGTTTCATTAAGGCTTATTCAAATCTGCTGTATTAGTTACCGAGGAAACAGCTTGTTCGGTCAAATTATGCAATAGACAACAAGTAGCGCGTAATATGCGCAAAAATTCGACAACAAGGTCGAGGTGTTTTTTACTTAATACAAGCTTATAACTTTAAACGAACAATATTCAAATTTTTCGAGCAGGAAATTTGGACGTTCTTCAGGTGTACACAGTCATAAAGGAATGTGGTACAGTCACCAACGGCTTAAAACAGGAAACAGATCCGTATTTAATGACAACTTTTCACCAAGAAGTAAGCGCGGGCGAGCGCTTTGAATTTGGCGCTAATTGGCGTGCATTTCTGAATACACTCGATGAAGAGCGCATTCTAGAAGCTGAACTCTCTTTAAAGAGCTTGTTTCAAATAGAGACCTTTGAGGGGTTGCGCTTCTTAGACTTGGGGTCTGGGAGCGGTCTATTCTCGTTAGCAGCTAAGCGCTTAGGTGCGCAAGTTCACTCCTTTGATTATGATCCGAATTCAGTCGGATGCACACGCCATTTACAGCAAACCTATTTCCCAAATGATCCAAACTGGACGGTTCAGCAAGGGTCTGCGCTAGATGTTGAGTATTTAGCATCTTTAGGCACCTTTGACATTGTTTACTCTTGGGGTGTTTTGCACCATACGGGAGCAATGTGGCAGGCGTTGCAGAATACAGTCTCGTTAGTGGCACCTGGTGGTCACTTGTGTGTGGCCTTATATAACGATGAAGGGCGAATTTCAAAGCGCTGGACACGTGTAAAGCGTATTTATAATGCGAATGGCCTTGGTAAGGCGCTAGTGTGGCTTGCTTATGTCCCCGCCTTCTTTGCAAAAGCGGTAGTTCGCAGTCTTGCGCGCCGTCGGAATATATTTGCCCAATATAAGCGTGAACGCGGAATGTCTATGTACTATGACTGGATTGACTGGCTTGGGGGATACCCATTTGAAGTCACTAATGTTGAGCAAGTCTTCCATTTTTATAGACAGCAAGGATTTGAGATGACGAACCTCATTACGCGTATTGGGAAAGGCTGCAACGAGTTCGTATTTCAGAAGCAAGCGTTAGACTAGGCTGAACGATGTATTTTTTGCGCTATCAACAAGATGAATTCCAAGCTGTTGAGTATGGCTGGATGGAACGAAACGAAATCTTCCGCATTCATGGGGATCCGTTCTCTAGTTATCGGCGGGGTGAATATGTGGCTCATATTGATCACGTCATTTTGCATGCCCCCGTCATTCCCAGCAAAATCATTGGCATTGGCCGCAATTACTACACACGCGATTCAGATTTCTCAAAAGCAAAGGCTGAGATTCCAACGTTTTTCTTCAAGCCTCCGAGCGCCATTATTGGTCCAGAAATGCCAATTGTATTGCCCGCTTTGTCCGAAGAAGTCGAGTTTGCGGCTGAATTAGGAGTCGTGATTGGACGCCCTTGTCGCAACGTCTTGCCACAAGATGCATTGCAATACATCTTTGGGTACACCTGTGCAAACGATGTTAGCGCCCGTGATGTTCAACGCCGTGATGGGTCAACCATGCGCGCAAAATCCTTTGATACATTTCTGCCACTTGGCCCCTGGATTGCGCAACAAGTAGACCCAGTTGATTTGTTAGTGATTAGCAACGTCAACAGCCAAATTCGACAGATGAGCTCTTCGCGCGACATGCGCTGGTCAGTTGTGCAGCTTATTTCGTACCTTTCATCCATCATGACCCTCATGCCGGGGGATGTTGTGCTCACGGGAACCCCACTAGGCAACGGTCTGCTTCAAGAAGGCGATTACGTCGAAGTTGATATTGAAGGTGTTGGCTCTTTGCGCAACCCTGTCATCAAGCAAGCATGATTCCAGTCAGACTTACTGTTCAAAATTTTCTGCCTTACAAAGCGCCAGCCGCTTTAGATTTTTCAGGCATCTCGGTCGCTTGTTTATCTGGCGAGAATGGCGCTGGGAAATCATCTATTCTGGATGCCATGACGTGGTCCCTATGGGGGAAAGCACGCGATGGTAAGCGCAGCGATGAAGAACTGATTCACCACGGTGAAACCGAAATGATGGTGCAGTTCGAATTCCAGCTTGGGAGTGAACTGTATCAGGTTATTCGGCGCAAAAAAGGCGGCAAGCGCGCGCAAACTGTTCTCGAATTACAGATGCACGATGCCAAGCTCAACCGCTGGTATGGTATTTCAGAAGCGAAGGTGCGGGCCACGCAAAAGAAAATCAATGACTTGTTGCGGCTGGACTATGACACCTTTGTAAATTCCGCATTTATTTTGCAAGGCCGGGCAGACTTATTTACGGTCAAGACTTCAGGAGAACGGAAGGCTATTCTGGCCAATATTCTTGGCTTAGATCAATGGTCTGGTTATGAGAAGTCGGCCCGCGAAAAGATTAGTGAATTACGCACTGATCTCAAGGTATTTGACGCGGAAATTGCCAATATTGATCGCGAGCTGCTGCGTAAAGAAGACTATGAAGCAGACCTCAAGAATGCGCAAACACAGCTAAACGGTCTCGAAGCACAACTCAAAGCTGCGGAGCAAGAATTAGCTGATGTGACTCAAGCGCGGCAAAAGCTTGCCGAAGCGCGCCGCCGAATTGATACGCTCAATGGGCAAGTGAATGAAACCAATCGTGAGTTGCGCGAAATCGATCACGAGCTTTCTGAAACTCAATTGCAAGCCAGTGTGTCAGCGCTTGAAACCCGACTGAAAACGGTTGTCGATGCCTTAGCGCAGATGGATGCAAAAGAAGTGCGTCGTACGGGGCTACAGAGCGAACGTAACGCTCAAGCCGAAGAAAGTGCTCGTCTGCAAGGCGAGAACAATGTGATGATGGCGCAGGCCGATCCACTCAAAAACCGTATTGCGACGCTAAAGGCTACTGAAGACGCGCTTTGCCCGACTTGTGGTGAAGCACTGAGCGTTGAAAACCGCAAAAAGCTTATCCGTGATCTGAATACAGATCTTACTGAGAAACGTAACCAATATCGTGCTAATCAGACGGAGCATAAACGCTTGGCTGAGCAAATTGCGACTGCGGACCGTGAGCTTAAGAGCCTAGATGCGGATCTAAAGAAAGGACGTAGTTTACAAAAGCAGCAAGCGGAGCTTGAAGCGGGTATCAAAACTGCGGAAAAGGCAAAAGAGCGCATAGCGCCGCTTGAAGCCCGCCAAAAGCGCTGGCAGAAAATGGTTGCGGACCAGCAGCAACAGTTAGTTGCATTACGCCAAGAAGCTGGCGAGTATGAGGTTCAAGCAACTGAAGCAGACCGCCGTCAGAAAAAACTTGATAATTTGCGCTTTGAGCAGCGCATTGTCATTGAGCAAGTGGGGAGTGCGCGGCAGAGCATTGCAGCGATGAAAGGCTTGCAGCGACAGCGTGAAACGAAGGTCGGCGAACGTCAAGCGGTCGCTGAAAACATTGGGTTATACGAAGAATTGCGCAAAGCCTTTGGTAAGCAAGGCGTCCCCGCCATGATCATCGAGGCTGCTGTTCCAGAACTTGAAGAAACGACCAATTCGTTTTTGACGCGCATGACCAATGGGCGCATGGCGGTTCGGTTTGAAACACAGCGCGAAACGCAAGCTGGGAAAACTGTTGAAACGCTCGATATCAAAATTTCCGATGAGCTTGGAACTCGTAATTATGAAATGTACAGCGGTGGTGAAGCGTTCCGCGTCAACTTTGCGATTCGCGTGGCGCTCAGCAAATTGCTCGCGCGCCGCGCTGGGGCACAACTGCAAACGCTTGTCATTGACGAAGGGTTTGGTACACAGGATGTTGAAGGCCGCGAGCGCTTGATTGAAGCCATTAATGCTGTTCAGAATGACTTTGACACGGTATTGGTCATCACCCATATTGATGAACTCAAGAATGCATTCCCAACGCAAATCCATGTGAAGAAAACTGCAAATGGGTCTGTATTTGAAGTAGAGTAAATTGCAACTGTGCCTAAATATAAGCATTTCGCGTGGCTTACATGCTTGCTTGTTTCGTTGGTGCAGAGCTCAGCAAAAGCTAATCCTCATTCAATAACCACTTCTTAACATCCTAAGCCCGTTGGTTCAGAGAATAGGTGGCTGATCTCTGCTAGAATTTCGCCCGAAACGTAACCCAAAGACCCAATCATTTACCCTATGAAACTCACAACGTTCACCCGAACGCTTTTGATGCTCCCTCTACTAATCTTGGCTGCCTGTACAGCGGCACCAGAGGCTGAGCCAACCTTACTCCCACCGCCAGTCCCTGCGACATCAACGCCAGAGCCGCCTACGTTGCCAGCTCCTGAAATAAAAGTAGACGGCACTGAGGTTGTTCCAACTGACGCGCCAACCGCAGCGCCAACCGAGGCTGTCTCTGAGGCTGCTGAAGAGCCAACGCCAGAACCACAACCTACTGAAGATCTAGGAATGCTTGAGCCATATGGGCCAAACAATTTCCCTGACAATATCAACCAGTTGACTGGGCTTGAAGTGGCAGACCCTAGCATGCTGCAACGGCGTCCGTTGGTTATTAAAATTTCGCACTTCCCACGTTATGTCCGGCCCCAAGGTGGCCTGCAAGATGCAGATATGGTGTTTGAACACTATTCTGAAGGCGGCACCATTCGGTTCTCTAGTATTTGGTATGGCCAAGAATCTGACCGCGTTGGTCCAATTCGCTCGGCGCGCCTTATTGACTTAGTGCTACCTGAATTGTTAGACGGTGCGCTGGTGACCTCGGGGACATCACGCGGGACGCTGGAACGCCTGTGGTACAAACCGTGGCAAGACCTCGTCATTGCCGAAGCAATGGGCTATGACGACTGCCCTCCAATGTGTCGTGAAAGTGAAGACACGAATTCTGTATTCACAGATACCAACGAAATTTGGAACACACTCGATTCAGAAGACAAGAATAAGACTGAGCCGTTGGAAACACAGCTCCGCTTTTTCGATAAACCCAACTTCCCTGGCCTAGCGATCGATAAGATCCGTGTGACCTATTCTTTGGAAGCGATTAGTGAGTGGACATTCAATGCTGTCACACAAAAGTATGAACACTGGGTTGAAGTCTCACAAGATGAAATGACAGCGCACTTTGATGCGAACACCAACAGTCAAGTAACTGCTGACAACGTCATTATTTTGTTTGCGCCGCATGTCGTCGACAAAACCGTGCCAGAGGACTACGCCGCAGATGGCGTAAGCGCTCACTTTGCGACTGAAATTCAACTATGGGGTGGCGGGCCAGCCATTGCCTTCCGTAATGGCCAAGCTTACACAATTGACTGGGTCAATGACGGCAGTGGCTTCTTGACCTTCAATGTTGAAGGCGAGCCGTACTACTTAGCGCCCGGTAAGACTTGGTTTATGACGGTCGGCTTACAGTCCGAACAAGAACAAACCGGCACCGATTGGCTCATTCGCCATCGTTCGCCAAAAGACCAAGGGTACTTGCTTGGCGTTGAAATTCCAACAGTTACTCCTGAAGGGTACGTCGCTCCAGAAGGCGAGGTCACTCCAGCCCCAGAAGGGGAAGCCGCGCCCGCAACCGAAGGTGAGGCCGCACCAGCGACTGAAGGCGAAGCGGCACCAGCTGAGCAACCTGCAACTGAGGAACAGCCGGCTGCAGAAGAAAGTAGCGAAGGTGGATAGCTCCCTTGACTGAAAACTCTGTTGAAAACTCGCTGGGCTATAAGCTCGGCGGGTGTGTCAGTCAATTATTCCTAATGTTATTAGGGCTTGCCTTGGCATTTGGGATGTTAGAAGGCGTTCTGCGACTTGCTCCTGAGCGCTTTTTTTCTGCATCTCATGGGCAGCGGTCGGTTTGGTTTCACCCAACGCAAAGTCATAAGTATGGCCGTAATGCTGAGTTTACTTGGACGCAATACCCATTAGATCCAGTCACTGTTACGACCAATAGTGACGGTTGGCGGGATGACGAATATGACCGCCGCGCTTCTGACGACACCACGCGAATTGCCGTCATTGGTGACTCTTTTAGCGCGTCAGTCATGCTGCCGCGAGAACAAATCTATGCGGATCTTTTGGAAGTCAGTTTAAATGAGCGCCTGTCACAGCCAGTTGAAGTACTAAACGCAGGTGTTGAAGGGTATAACCTACGCGCTGAAATTCTTGCATATCGCAATGAAGTCGCGCAGTACAGTCCTGACATTGTGATTTGGCAAATTTTTCTCGGGAACGATCTAGAAGTCTATCCCGTAGAAGATACATTTGCGCGTAAAAACAGCTTGAAGAACCGTGCATTGCGAAGTTACGGTGTGTTTCTTATTCGCTGTTTCTATGATCAACTATGTGGGTCTGCCGCGCAAGCACAGCCCTTAGAGAACACGCTGATGACCGCGCGAGACCAAACAGTGGTTGATTATTACGGGGTTGCGCCTCCAGACGAGGCATGGTCAGCAGATGCCTTATTTGCAGTTCAAGCGGCAGCATTAGATCCTCAATTTGCGTTAGACAACGCAGATGCCTTTCGTAGTACGGCTGCGATAATCGATGCATTTGCGCAAGAATTGGATGCGCAAGGTATTCCATTGTTAGTTGTTTTTGCGCCAACGCAAATGCAAGTTGATGCCACTTTGCGTGACATATACATTGGTGATGCCGTAAATCAACTTGAGCTGAATTTGCCAGAAAATGAAATTCAAGCCATGTTGGTAACACCGCCCCCTATGCTGACATTGGCAGATGCATTTGCTGATGCTTGTACTAGTGAGTTGTGTGGGTATCTCCCTTATGACTCGCACTGGAGCGCTGTTGGGAATGCCATTGTTTCAAGCGAAATTGAAACGGCATTGTGCGAGACGCCGGTGTTTGCGTTGCGTTGTAATTAGTAATGCATACCTGCATTAGACTGTGATGCCTTCATTTATCAGACAATTTTGTTTACTGTTAGTTGGACTCATTATTGGTGTCCAGCTTGTAAGCTACGCGATTCAGCTATTAGATAAGTTCTCAATTGAGGCTGCATTGATATTTTTCTTTGCGGCAACGTGTCTAGCGCTAACCGTAATTGTCTGGCGTTGGTTTCCTGCGCAATTGTCTGGTGTGTTGTTAAGCTTAGCGGTGACTTTGCTAGGGTTAGTGTGCATTGACTACGCTTTAGTCTCAATCTCGTCTCGTTCTGAGGATTTTGCTAGCGCTGCTAACGCCGCTGGCGTGGAATTTGATGCGCGCACAAAAACAGAAATAATTGCTGAACTGTCTAATGACGGGACTGCTGTGCCTGTAGTTCCAGCTAGAACAATTTGGGGCCAGGAGGACATCTACCCATTGGGTGGTGTCTCAAATGCAGTTACCGTTTCGTGTAATGAGTTGGGCGAATATCAAGTTTTCACTAGTGATCGATACGGCTTCAATAATGACGATCAGATGTGGGACGCGCCTGCATTGCAGATTGGAATTGTGGGTGACTCTTTTGCGCAAGGATCCTGCGTAAGCTTTGATGAAACAGTATCTGGGAGCTTGATGGCTGCGGGCTTTTCAACAATCTCTCTTGGAAATCCAGGGATGGGCCCCGTGCTGAGTTTGATGACCATCCGTGAGTATTTTTCTAGCCAATCTCCCGATGTGGTCTATTGGTTGTTCTATGAAGGCAATGACTTCGGCAATATGGCCGGTGAGTTACTAGATCCAATTGCAGACACATACCTCAGCGATATTAGTTATCAACAAGCGTTGTCGACGCGCCAAGCGGAAATCGATCAGCTTCTGATCACCGAGATTTTGGAAGCCCAAGCAAGCGCTGCAGATAACAGTAGTAAAATACCCGCGATCGAACGTCTATATACGTCAGTCCGCTTAGAAAATATTCTGCATATTGCGCGTGGAATACGAAACACCCCCTATATCGATGATAATTTCGAGTATTTTGAAACTGTCATTGCCAGTGGGCAAACACAATTAGATGCAAGCGATAGTGAGCTTGTATTTGTTTATTTGCCAACACAAAAGCGGTATGCCT
>JAHDBS010000058.1 GCA_020630225.1 Anaerolineales bacterium
ATTTTGTTCTGACAGACAATTGCGAAATTTCGACCGAAGCTAATCCTGGTACAGTTGATTTTGACTACTTGCAACGGCTACGCGCTGCTGGCCTAAACCGGATTTCATTTGGGGTACAGTCTGCAGATGCAGATGAGCTCAAACTTTTAGACCGTCTGCACTCTTTTGATGATGTCGTTAGCGCTGTCCAAAATGCCCGCAACGCTGGCTTTGACAATCTCAATTTAGACCTCATCTTTGGGTTACCATATCAGTCACTAGACAGCTGGCAGCGCACTTTGCAAAAAGTCTTGGACCTAAGTCCAGAACACTTCTCGCTGTACGCGCTAACCTTAGAGCATGGCACGCCCATGAAAGCGTGGGTAGAGGATGGGATCTTGCCGCTACCTGACTCAGACCTAGCTGCCGACATGTATGAACATGCGACGCAAGCGTTGGCGCAGGCGGGGTACGATCAGTATGAGATTTCAAATTGGTCAAAAAACGGGCTAAATTGTGAACACAACTTACAGTATTGGCGCAATTTGCCCTATTTAGGATTAGGCGCCGGTGCACACGGTGCTTCAGCCGACTGGCGCTATAGCGTTGTGCGTTCACCCCAAAACTACATCGAACGCTTGAAGCGCAGTGACAA
Organism: Anaerolineales bacterium; assembly: GCA_020630225.1. Classification (GTDB taxonomy): domain Bacteria; phylum Chloroflexota; class Anaerolineae; order Anaerolineales; family UBA6668; genus JAHDIM01. The sequence goes on from JAHDBS010000058.1 coordinate 635, forward strand.
CAAGCCGTTTCCATTCTCTACTGCGCTCATTGAAAAGACAGAACGCGACCAAGAAAGCCGTATGGATGAAACCATGATGCTAGGCTTACGCCTCACCCAAGAAGGTGTGTCTAAAACAGCGTTTGAAGCTGCATTCTCACAACAAATTCGTAACGTTTATCCAGCAGAAATTGAGCGGCTCACGCGGCTAGAACTACTCGAAGACACCACCGACTCGCTCCGAATTACCCCGGCTGGGCGCTTATTAGCAAATGAAGTGTTTCGCCATTTTGTATAACGATTTACACCACATTTCACCTACAATGGTAGTGGCGTAACAATCGGCGCCAACGCAATTTTATGTTCAATATTCCAAACACTGACACTACTGCAGACGCCCATGCAAAAATGAGCCACTATGTGGACCAGATCATGCGAGTCAGCGACTCGACCATTGGGCGAAGCGAAGAATTTGCAATGCGCTTCCGTGGCACGCTAACGCGTGACTCCGAAGACGCCTTTGACTTTCTTGAGAGCAAATTTGCAGACCTCAAACATACCCCTTGGTTCCGCGAAGAAGACGGAGAGCATGTCATTTATGCCATGAGTGGCATTGTCAAAGTTGATGATGGCAAACCGATTCGCAATTTGATCTTGTTTATTTTGACCACACTGACGGTCTTACAAACAGGGGCGATGCATCAGCTCAGTCACGAAGGCGTTGAAGTCGCGACATTTGGAGAAATGTTTCAGCTGAGTCTCACGCAAATTTATAAAGGCTGGCCATTTGCTGTCAGCTTGCTTGCGATTTTGCTAGCCCATGAATTTGGGCACTATTTTGCTGCGCGCTATCACAAAGCGCCGGCTTCGCTGCCATTCTTCATCCCCTTTCCATTGTCGCTGTTTGGGACATTTGGGGCAGTGATTAGCATGCGTGCACCAATTAAAAACCGAAAAATATTGACTGACATTGGGGTTGCGGGACCGTTTGCAGGCTTCATTGTGGCTTTGCCTGTACTGTATATTGGTATTGCACTTTCAGAATTGACGGTTGTACCAGAAAATGCGGCCCTAGAAGGAAACAGCTTAGTCTACCTGATTATGAAGTATTTGGTTCATGGCGAGTTGTTACCAAGGCCAACGTCTTATGGAGACTCAAGCCCGCTTATGTGGTGGGCTAGCTTTTTCTTTACTGGTCGACCACTGCCAATTGGCGGCCCAGACATTCTAATGCATCCCGTTGCTTGGGCAGGTTGGGCTGGATTGCTGGTCACTGGAATCAATCTTTTACCAGTTGGACAGCTCGATGGAGGCCACGCTGCTAGCGTCTTGTTTGGGAAAAACGCACTGTATTTCGTTCCAGCAGTAATCTTAGTCCTTTTGCCATTAGCCTTCTTTTGGCAAGGCTGGTGGCTGTGGATTGCGCTGATTTTGTTTCTTGGACGTCAAAAAGCGCCCCTTCTAGATGAAATCACACAGATTGATCCAACTCGAAAGGCCTTAGCCATTGGCGCACTAGTCTTGTTCCTTTTGGTGTTTACCCCCATTCCTTTGCAAGGGATCTAAGTATGGCAGCCGCAAAGACAAGCACTGTACGGCCAGATCCTAACTATGTTGCTGAGGTCGTCACACGCCTCAAGGAAGCACATCCAGACGCGCATTGCGAGTTGAATTACGAAACGCCGCTTCAATTGCTGCTCGCAACCATTTTGTCAGCGCAATGCACCGATGTCCGCGTTAATAAAACCACGCCAGCGCTCTTTGAAAAGTATCCCGATGTCAAAGCCTTTGCTGAGGCCGACATCACCGAGCTTGAAGAAATGGTGCGCCCAACAGGGTTTTACCGGATGAAGGCGCAACGTGTTCAAGAAACCTGCCGCCGTATTTTGACTGAATATGACGGTGAGGTGCCAGACGAAATGGAAGATTTACTATCCTTATCTGGCGTTGCACGCAAAACAGCAAACGTTGTACTGGGCGAAATCTTCAATAAAGCAGAAGGCGTAGTTGTTGATACACACGTCAAACGCCTGTCAAATAAATTTGGATTTACGACCTACACAGATCCAGTAAAAATTGAAAAAGATCTGATGGCAATCATCTCGCAAGAGGATTGGGTCAAGATCTCACATTTGCTCATTTTCCACGGGCGCCGCGTTTGTAGTGCTCGCAAGCCAGACTGCGCAAACTGTTCATTAGAAGATATTTGCCCAGCCTCAGAACTCAAAAAGTAATGACAACTCAACCAAAGCTTCCCGATTCACTTGGCGCTGTCAATTGGTATGGCCCAGACAACATGCGCACAAAAGACGCGGGGCTCATTCACTATGTTCGCATTCCTGAAGGCGCAACGCGCGCTAAACCAGCACCAGCAGTTTTGCTTGTGCATGGCCGCGCTGGTGACGAATCGGTAATGTGGGTCTTTGCGCAGGCAATCCCGGCAGATGTTGCAATTTTGAGCGTGCGCGCCCCATATGAAGATGCAGAAGAAGGTGGTTACGCGTGGTTTGGTACAGAAAGAAAAGACGGCCGTTTATTCCCTGTTCAAGACGAGGTCAAAGCATCCGTCGCTAAGCTGGGTAAATTTATTCGTGCGGCTTCACAAATCTATCCAATCAATGGTGATCGGATGGTCGCGTTTGGCTTTAGCCAAGGCGCAGCAATGATTAGCACCCTATCCTTTTTTGAACCCGACTTACTACACGGCATCGCCCCGCTCGCTGGCTTTATGCCGTTGCCGTCTTCACACCTACCAGATGCAGACTTAGATGGATATCCAGTGTTTATGGCTCACGGCACCAAAGACGATGTTATCCCAATGAAGTCAGCGCAACGCAACAAACAAATTTTAGAAAGCGCTGATGCAGACGTCACCTGGCACACTTATAATGTCGGTCATAAGCTCCCCATCCAAGGTATTCGAGATTTGGGGACTTGGCTGAAAAATCTACTGTAGCAAGCACCAAAATTCATACGCCAATAAAAAAGGCCGGAGCAAGTACTTGCTCCGGCCTTTTAGATTCTACTGAATGTAACGAACTAGCTTTCAACAGCTTGCATCAATTGCTGGATACGCGCAATCATGCTCGCTGGATCTGGATGTAACCCTTCAATCAGCAAGGCATTGTCATAAACTTGATCGATCAGGACGTCGAGTAATGCGGCACTACTCGACAAGCTCGCAATTTTCTTGACAATCGGATGGCTAGGATTGAGTTCCAAAATCTTCTTGGGAGCCTCAAATTCGCGCTCCATCATGCGATACATGCGCTGCATTTCTTGGTTCATCGCGCCTTCTGGATCAACCAAACGCGCAGGTGAGTCAGACAGACGATCGGTTGTACGGACATCTTCAACACGCTCCCCAAGTTGAGACTTGAACCGCACAAGCACCTCGGCCATGCTCGCATCTTCAAGCGCATCTTCTTTTGCTTCATCTGCAGCATCCGCTGTGGCTTCTGGCAATTCAGTGTCAGCAGCTGCGACGTTTTTGAATGCTTTCCCGTCAAATTCAGACGCATTTTGCATCATAAATGGATCAACAGGGTCAGAGAAGAGCAAGACTTCATAGCCATTTTTGCGGAAGTAATCCAAGTGTGGACTACGCTGCACAGACTGTGCGTCATCACCCAAGATGTAGTAAATAGCATCTTGACCGTCTGACATGCGTTCAACATAGTCTGCCAATGAAGTCCAAGCTTCAGTTTCAGTTGTTGATTTGAAACGCAACAATGGCAATAGTTTCTCAACTTGTTCAGGATCTGTCGCAACACCTTCTTTCAAGAAAATGCCCAAACTTTCCCAAAACGTGGTGTACTTCTCAGTATCTTTCGCTAAGCCTTTTAGCTCACGCAAGATCTTCTTTGTAATCGTACTTTTGAGTTTCCCCATAATTGGGCTGGCTTGCACACTTTCGCGGGAAACATTCAGCGGCAGGTCTTCACTATCAACTACACCACGCACAAAGCGGAAATACTCAGGCAATAAATCCTTTGTGTATTCTTGAATGAGCACTTTACGATTGTAGAGTTTGAGACCGTCTTCGCGACGGATACTCATCATCCCTGGTTCCGCACTCGTTGGAATAAACAGCAAGCTGTACAGTTGAACAGGAGCGTCAGCCACATAGTGAATCGTATGCTGTGGTTCTTGGAAATCAAACGTCAGTTGTTGGTAAAAGCTCTTATATTCTTCAGCTTCGACCTCACGTGGAGACTTACGCCACAATGCAGTTTGTTGATTGACTGGTTCAGGCGCCGCTTCATCCTCGCCTGGGTTGGCCTTCACTACATAAATGGGGAATTCAACATAGTCTGAGTGCTGTTTGATAATCTGGCGAATTTTGAAGAACTCGGCAAATTCAGTAGCGTCTTCTTTGAGCTTAATAACAATCGTGGTGCCGCGTTCTTGTTGATCCGCACTCACAATTGAATACTCATCACCACCGTCTGAGATCCAAGTCGCTGCTTCTGCGTCAGGTTGAAAAGAGCGCGACGTAACGCGCACTTCATCAGCAACCATGAAGACTGAGTAGAACCCAACCCCAAAACGACCAATGATGTCAGAAGCATCTTCGCCCCGCTCTGCAGCTGCATCTAGAAAAGCGCGAGCGCCAGAGCGTGCAATCGTACCGAGATTTTCTTGTAGCTGCTCAGCTGTCATCCCAATCCCACTGTCTTTGATCGTCAGCGTTTTTTCATCTGGATCAACAGTAAGCGTAATGGCTAGCTCAGCGTCTTTATCGTGAACATTCTGATTTGTGAGTTGTTCAAAACGCAGCTGATTGATTGCATCAGATGCATTTGAGACCAGTTCGCGCAAAAAGATTTCGCGCTCTGTATACAAAGAATGGATCAGAATATCCAGGAGTTGGCGGATCTCCGCCTTGAATTGAACTTTTTCTTCCACTTTTGAAACCTTTATTTTCTATTTGAAATTAGATGTAATTTTAATACGACAATTGAAAAATGCAATTGATGGTCAGAGTGTCCAGACAACGATATGATTTAGATCATGCTCGCAATCCAACACTGATTTTAGTGAGCAACTGTTAATAGAATGCAAGAAAAACAACGTCAATTTTCCTCTTATATAAAAGGGTTGCTTCCTTTAAAGTGTCCGCGTTGCCAAAAAGGCGATATCTTCGCTGGTTTTCTAACAATGCATCACTATTGCCCATATTGCCGGACGCAATTTGAACGTGAACACGGCTACTTTACAGCCAGCATTTACATTGGCTATGGCATCTATATGGCAATCTTCTTTCCAATCTTTGTTGTCTTGATGATTATTGAATCAAGCATCTACGGTTGGATGGGCTTTTTCCTCGCAATGGCACTCTTCATTCCGTTCATTTTTCGGTATTCACGTGGGCTGTGGCTCTACATAGACGAGTGGTTAAACCCACGTGATAAAGAGCAGAAATCTAGTCGCTACGAGTAAAACCTGAATTAGTGCCGAAAGTGCCGCACGCCAGTGTGAACCATGGCGATGCCTAACGCGTTTGCTTTATCAATACTAAGTTGATCACGCTTAGAGCCGCCCGGCTGAACAACGGCTGTAATGCCATATGCATGTGCGGCTTCTATGCAGTCAGGGAATGGAAAAAACGCGTCTGACGCCATCACTGAGTCTTTAGCATTCTCTCCTGCACGTTTTGCTGCAATATGGACGCAATCAACGCGGTTTGGTTGTCCGCTCCCTATCCCAACTGTAGCCGTTCCTTTCGCAAAAACAATCGCATTTGACTTCACATGTTGGCAGCTAGTCCATGCAAACTTCAGCGCTTGCATTTCATCGTCTGTTGGTTGACGCTCAGTAACCACTGTCCAGTCCGCATTGTTTGGATCACCAACATCTAAATCCTGCTTCAAAAATCCCCCGACAACTGAGCGAATCTCAACGCCAGTGTTAGCCACATCCATAGGCATTTCTAACAATCTGAGATTCTTGCGATTGGCAAGTAAATCTAAGGCTTCAGAGGTAAAGCTTGGTGCTGCAATGCACTCAACAAACAAGTCTTCAAGTTGCTTAGCAATCGCGGCATCAAATGGTTTGTTGACAGCAATGATGCCACCAAACGCAGACACAGGATCAGACGCTAAGGCGTGTGGGTAAGCCTCAGCCAATGTCGCCCCAGATGCCACACCACATGGAGACAAATGCTTCACAATGACGACAGTTGGATCTTCAAAACTAATGGCAGTACGCCAGGCAGCATCTAGATCCAAAATGTTATTGTGAGAGAGCGCCTTTCCTTTTAAAACAGTCCCACCGAGTGGGCCATTGACTGAAGGCCAGTTATACAGTTCTGAGGATTGATGTGGGTTTTCACCATAGCGTAAGACCGCCTGGCGATTGGCTTGGAGCAATACTGACTGTTCGCCACCAAAAAATGAAGCAATGGTCGTATCGTATTCAGCTGTCATGACGAAGCCCTTTAATGCAAGTTGCTTACGTTTGGTTTCAGCGACAGTCGCTCCAGATTGGAGTGTATTCAGAACACCTGCATAGTCAAGAGGATCAGTTAGAACCGTCACCCGTTGATAGTTCTTCGCCGCAGCTCGAATGAGCGCTACGCCACCAATATCAATGTTCTCAATGGCGTCTTCGAGCGTAAATCCGTCACGTGCAATTGTCTCTGCAAATGGGTACAAATTTACAGCAACGAGATCAATATAATCCCAATTGAATTGCTGCAGTTGTTTGCGATCTGTCACTGTCCCGCGTGCCAGAATGCCCCCATGCACTGCCGGATGCAGTGTCTTCACACGGCCACCTAAGATTTCAGGAGATCCCGTATGGTCGGCAACATCAATCACAGGAATACCATGCTCACGAAGCATCCCTGCTGTCCCACCAGATGCCAGCAACTCCCAACCTAACGCATGCAGGCCAGCACCAAACGGTACAAGCTCACGCTTGTCTGAAACAGACAATAGCGCCCGTTTCTTACGATTTTCAATTGTCATTTTATTTTTCCAATGGTCTATAAAGACCGTCTTTGCTTTGCAACGCTAGCTCACATAAACGGATAAGGCGTTGCAAAAACGATAGTGATCAAGAAAAGTGCTAAAAAACACTTCCCTTTGTAAGCTTGCTAGAGAATACTAGGATCGGGCTGACAACACTAGGGCAGAGACCAACATACAAGAGTAGCGGCTAGTGTTGCGATGCGACCAATTCATGCCGAAATTGCGTGTTATACAGTTCAGCATACAGACCATCTTGCTCCAGCAAATCCTGATGGGTACCCTGCTCTACAACTGTGCCTTTTTGAAGCACAACAATTTTGTCGGCGGCCAAAATCGTACTAAGTCGATGGGCAATCACAATACTTGTGCGATTGGCGAACAATGGTTCAAGCGCTTGCTGACTAAGAAATTCACTTTGCGAGTCTAGTGACGATGTCGCTTCATCCAAGATGAGAATTTGCGGATTCTTCAGAACTACGCGAGCAATTGCGATGCGTTGTTTTTCCCCACCCGACAAACGATAACCCCGTTCGCCCACAATGGTGTCAAAACGCTCTGGCAGGTCTTCAATAAACTGATAAATATTTGCGATTTTGCAGGCTTCAATCAATTCGTCTTCGGTTGCATTTGGTCTTGCATACAACAAATTTGCACGCAAAGTGTCGTGAAAGAGGTAGGTTTCTTGCGTCACCATGCCAATATTGGCACGAACAGACTCAAGATCGAGCGTACGCAGGTCGTGGCCATCTAAGGTAATCATGCCGTCAGTTGGGTCATATAAACGTGGTACTAAGTACGTCAGTGTGGTCTTGCCAGCACCACTTGGTCCAACCAAGGCAACCAACTGTCCAGGTGCCACCTCAAACGAAACATTTTCAATAGCCCAATCACGACTACTTGATGACTGGTAATCAGGTAGTTCACCGTGCATGCCCATGTTGGAATAATTCCCACGACCAGCGCGGCTCTGTGATGCTAACCCCGCAAAAACTTTTGACGCAGTGTCATCTTGGGCTTGATAACGAAAAGACACACCATCAAATTGAATTGCCCCTTTCGCATCTTCAATGACGGTCGCATTAGGTTGTTCATCAATTTCAATTGGGATGTCAAGCACCTCAAAGACGCGCTCAAAGCTAACTAGCGATGTTGCCAATTCCACGCGCGCATTTGCCAACTCTGAAACAGGACCGTACAGTTTAGCCAAATAGGCTGCAAACGCCACCACTGTTCCGACGGTAAAGGCATCTTGTAACACCAAATACCCGCCCAGCCAAAAGACTAACGCTGTCCCAATAGAGGCAACAAGGCCAAGCCCCATGAAGAACCAACGACCAATAACAGCCGAGCGAACGCCAATATCGGCAACCTCATTACTGTGGCTCTCAAACTTTTCATACATTGCGCCAGTCTGCCCAAAAATTTTCATTAGTAAGGCACCACTCACATTCAATGTTTCGTTCATGTGGGCGCTCATTTCAGCATTGACTCGCATCCCATCGCGCGTAACTGATCTAAGCACCCCGCCCATGCGCCGGGCAGGCAAGACGAACAACGGAAACAAGACAATAGAGACCAATGTCAGCTGCCATTGCAAATAAAACATGACGCCAAGCGCCACAATCAAAGTAATTGAGTTTGTAATTAGATTGATAAACGTGCCCGTAATTGCACGCTGTGCTCCAACAACGTCATTATTGAGCCGCGCCATAATTTCACCGGTTTTGGTATTGGTGAAAAAACGCAATGACATCCGCTGAATGTGAGAGTAAAGCGCTTGGCGTAAATTTCGAATCAAGCCTTCGCCGATCTCAGAGCTAAATTTGCGCTGCGCCACATTAATCAGACCACCCACAAGTGGCACAACCACTAACAAAATAGCAAGTCGATTTAGTAAACCAAGATCGCGGTTCGGTAGCGCTACATCGATAAGCTGTTGTGTCAGCAACGGCGGAATCATCTGCAGCGCAGTCTGCACCCCAATCGCCAACAATAAAATAATGATTTGTTTCCGAAACGGAGCAGCGTATTCCAACACCCGCCTAATGAGCGCTCTACTGATTGTCGGCACACTTTTTTCGTCTGTGCCGTAAATATATCTATACCAATTTCCAAGATTCGCAGAGAACATATCGTTTTTGCCTCTTTTATTTCAACTAAAAACGTTGCCTTTGGCAGCTTTATGTGCTGACAACGTTCAATTTTGACTGTATTTAATTCGCTACTACTACAAATTCATCTGCCCAACGCATTTCAGTCCACAAGAAATGCTTTAACTATCTACCAAATCTCATAAAAACTGAACATAAAAGCCCATTTATGGCCAAATATACAAGTTCAAGCAGAATTCGTACTGCCTTATAAGGCAATTTAAACTTTTTCTTGTGTAGACTTTGCCGTGCATGGGGGAAAGCCAAACGCAATTCCCAAATAAACATGCACAGTAGTAATAGTTTCTAAGACAGAGTGTACTGACTGTATTGGTACAAGACAATTGAATATTTATTTATTGCCATCATGATGTCGGTTCAAAATTTTCAAAATTGGATGAATTGACATATATCCGCAGACGCTTGACCTAGCGTTCGAATTTTCCCCGGGGCGAACAAAAGTGATCGCGTACTGCATTCTCAAGTCTGTAGGAAACACATTTAGTCATTAGGTAAGGAGTCGTAAAGATGGCTTTCACACTGACCCGCAAGGGAACGTTCAAACTCGCTGCTTTAGTCGCAGTAGCATTCGCGTTGTTGTTCGGCGCACTTCCAAGTACATTTGCAGCAGGTTCAGGTCCAGATGGACATGACTGTGACCCAAATGCTCGCATGTATAACGGCGTCGACGTCCGTGCAGTCCAAGCTGGTGCAGTTTATACTGACCCAACCAGCATGCGCTTGCACAGCACCTGCAACACTCCAGTTGTTGCATTCTTGCACCATGGTAATCGCGTAGACCTCTACTTGGCCAAAGGCCTGAAGATGGCATCTACCAACGTTGCAACCCTGAATAAGGCAACCAACGGCGCAGTGACCATCCCAACGGAAGACGGGGTAGGTACAGTTACCATCAAGCCATTGCAATGGGGTATCTTGCACATTAGCGTAAGTCACCCAACCAATAACAATGGCATGCCAATGGAAGGCACCATTTTGTGGGGCCACTACGAATGCCCTGCTCATTAGTAGCAAGACACTAGAATTTTCATCTCTGGGCTGACACAGAGCATCAACGTCAGCATTCACTCAAGCAATTCGGTGAATATAGAAGCTTTAGAATACCCTCTCTCGTTCTAAGCTTCTAACAAATGAGACAAGCGGTGACGGGTAGCGACGTCACCGCTTTTTGTTTTAAATGCTTCAATTTCCAACAGTCTGACAAGCATCAATCGGGCAAGCAACTCTTCTAAATAACAAGCCCTCTACTCGCAGATTGTTGTCATCACGTTCACACCGCGTTCATTAGCCACTCGCTCTAAATATCTAATTGGACGCACAAAAGTATCGCTTCTGGATATTTATGCTCAAAATCCTATCTGGTCTAAGGATTTAGTTTTCTTGAGCAAGCCTCAAATTTGGATCTTATGCACAGAAATTTTGAGAACACAGATCTACACTCTTGTCTGTTACAAGACAGATTGACCAAAACTTATCAGTTTGGTGCGTTTTTTTCTAAATTTTTTTGAATAAAAAGCAACAATTATGAGCGATTTTGGTAATTCAAGCTAAATTCGTACTACCTTATAAGGATATTTAAACTTTTTCTTGTGTAGACTTTGCCGTGCAGGAGAAGAAGAGATAGATCAACGTAGTATCAATAGTTTTTGCAACGTCGTATACATAACTAAATCACAAGTAGTATCGCTTCCAAAAAATTATTTCAATACAACCAAATATTTTGCCATCATGATGTCGGAAAAAAGTTTTCAATATTGAACGAACCGACATATAACCGCAGACGCTTGACCCTGCGTTCGAATTTTCCCCGGGGCGAACAAAAGTGATCGCGTACTGCATTCTCAAGTCTGTAGGAAACACATTTAGTCATTAGGTAAGGAGTCAAAGATGGCTTTCACATTGACCCGCAAGGGAACCTTCAAACTTGCTGCCCTAGTCGCAGTAACTATCGCATTGATGTTCGGCGCGCTTCCAAGCACATTTGCCGCCGGTTCAGGTCCAGACGGACACGATTGTGACCCAAATGCACGCATGTACAACGGCGCTGATGTTCGTGCAGTTCAAGCTGGCGCAGTTTACACTGATCCAACGCCAATGCGCTTGCACAGCACCTGTAACACACCAATTGTTGCTTTCTTGCACCATGGCAACTCAATTCAAGTGTACACCGCAAGTGGTCTGAAATTGAACAACTTGAATACAGACACCTTGAACCGCGCAATGCGTGATGGTGTCGCATCAGGGCCAACAGCAGATGGCTTAGGAACAAGCAAAATTACTGTCCTCCAATGGGGTATCTTGCATTATAGTTCCGTACATCCGTCAATGAATAACGGTTTGCCAATGGAAGGCACCATTCTATGGGGCCACTACGAATGCCCAGCGCACTAGTAGCAAAACAATAATACTTTTATCTCTGGGCTGACACAGAGCATCAACGTCAGCATTCACTCAAGCAATTCGGTGAATACAGAAGTCTTAGAATACCCTCTCTCGTTCTAATGCTTTTACAAATGAGACAAGCGGTGACGGGTAGCGACGTTACCGCTTTTCGTTTAAGAAAAGGTTCGTTTATGTTAGCGCCAAATTGTTAGAAATAAATTTGATCGCTTGCGTCTCACCCCAAAATCGCGCCTCGCCTAAATTGCGCTTCCCGACAAACCCTACATGCCCACCATATTGTGGATGTAATACAGTAATAGATTTATTCTGATAAACAGCGTCTGGCAAATGTGGCGCAAAGAATGGGTCATCTTCGGAGCGAATAATGAGGGTGGGACAGGCAATTTGAAGAACATTATTTAATGCGCGCGCTTTAGAATAATAGTCATTTGCATCAGCAAATCCATTGAGTGGACCTGTACACACGTTGTCAAACTCAAACAGTGTCTGCGCTTGTAAACCGGCCTGCAAAATAGAATTTTCAGGGTGTTTCACCAGTTTTTCACGTAACTTTTGCTTAATGGAACGCAAAAAGTAATTGTCATAGAACTTATTACCGGGCCGCGAAAAATAAGCAATGTCTTCAACTAAGTCCACTGGCGGAGATATTGCCGCAACTGCTATTACCGCTGCCGGCAATGCATCAGTGCCTGTAAAATTCAGCACAACATTGCCCCCCAAAGAAAAGCCAGCCAGAGCAAATTTAGCTTGTGGGAAGCGGGCTTGCATTTGCGTTAGCACAAACGACAAGTCGTTAGTAAAGCCAGCATGATATTGCTGTGGCAAGCGGTTATCTTCGCCGCTACAGCCTCTGAAATTGACCCCAACACAACGCCAGCCAGCGGCCAGTGCTTGTCGGTAAAGCTGGATCATATATGTTCGTCGCGAGTTACCTTCAAGGCCATGCAGCGCGACTAGAATTGGTGTCTGAGGATCTACAGATGGTTGTGTGTCTGTTGAGAAATAGGGATGGTCAACGTCAACAAAGTCACCATCAGGTGTCTCAAAACGTTCACGGATGTAGGAAATACCATTTGTTGGGCGCAATGTACGCCCAACAAATGTTTGCATATGAGGATTACGGAGGAACCAGCTTGGTTCAAACTCCAGCTGTGAGGTCATTTATAGACCGCGCTCACCACGCACATAGGGTTGCCCAAGCGCTAACGGTGCGCCTAAACGTTGCCGTGTTGCCTCACGTGAGGAAATCACAAGCGCTAAGATGGTAAACAAATAAGGGATCATGTCTAGCCAAACACCTAAAATAGGATTGGCTGCAAATGGTAGCCAGGCGACTGCCTGCAAATCCAATGGCAAACGACGCAAGGCCCCGAAGATATAGGCCCCCATTGCCGCACGCCAAGGGTTCCAACTCGCAAAAATAACTAGACCCACTGCAATCCAGCCCTGCCCTGCAGTTAAGTCTTCAATCCACAGCGGGGTAATTGCAAGCGAAAGCGAAGCTCCAGCCAATCCTGCAAATAAGCCCCCAACAAACACCCAGAGGTAGCGTTGGCCAAGCACATTGATCCCAACTGAATCGGCTGCAGCAGGATAATCCCCCACTGCGCGCATATACAAGCCAGGTCGCGTACGATTGATTAGAAACCAAACTGCAGGGACTGTCAGGAGCCCAATGTAGAACACAATGTTTTGCTGTCCAAACAACGGATCCAAAATACCGCGGCCAATTAGTGGAATGTTTTCCATAAATGGCAATTCAACTGTGGGCAAACGCGGAACGTCACGAATTTCAACATAGCGTGAGCCAAATACAGAGGTTATCCCTCGCCCCATGAAAACGAGTGCAAGCCCTGAAACAACCTGATCACCACGCAATGAAATAGACACCAAGCCATGTAGCAAGCTCAGCAAGCCTCCAGCAAACATGCCCATTGCGACGCCTATCCAAGGGTTACCAGTTGTGTAAGAGACCGCAAAACCAGCGAGAGCACCCACCAGCATCATGCCTTCTACACCTAGGTTCAACACACCAGCACGTTCATTGATAAGCGCCCCACACGTTGCAAACAACAGCGGTGTGCCTGTGCGCAATCCAGCGCCAACAATTGTAAAGATGAAAATTAGAGTCTCATCCATTTGACACCTCCGCGACCGATGCATTGCGTTTTATGCGAATGCGGTAACGGGTAAATAATTCTGCACTAATCACACAGAACATAATCATGCCTTGGATCATCAATGGAATACCGGCTGGTTGGATCGCATCCCCACCAACAAGCAAACCACCAAACAAATAGGCCACAATAATCATTGTCAACGGGTTCAATCGCGCGAGCCACGCCACAATAATGGCAGTAAACCCATAGCCCGGTGAGAAGTTTTCTTGCAAACGATGCACAACGCCAGCAACTTCTGACATCCCTGCTAAGCCTGCGAGGCCACCAGAAATCAACATTGTCAGCACAATGGTGCGATTTAAGTTCATGCCCGCATAACGCGCTGCACTCGGGTTATCACCAATCACTTTCAGTTCATAGCCCCATTTGCTGTGCTGAAACAGGATGTAAAGCACAATTGCAGCGATGACACCATAGAAGAACCCAATATGCGCCGTCATCCCACGGAAAAATGGAATAGCGTCCACATAGTCTAAGAGGCGTGGAAACCACGCATTCCGCGGGAATTTCTCAGTAAGTGGAAAGCCACCAACGGCCCATGGACCATAGACAAAATAATTGATGAACAGCGTAGCAACATAAGTCAGCATCAACGAGGAAATAATTTCATTCACGCCTAGCCTTGCTTTAAGCCAGCCCGGAATAACACCCCAGAATGCACCAGCCGCAAACCCAGCCAAGCTCATCGCGCCCAGCATAATAAAGCGTGGTGCTGTGTCTGGCAGGACAAACAACGCAACTGCCGTTGCCGCCCAAGCGCCCATCAGCAGCTGACCTTCGGCCCCAATATTCCAAAGTCGCATTCGAAATGCAATTGAAACCCCAAGTCCAGCCAACAATAATGGTGTAGATTTCACTAATGTGTCAGAAATTGAATAAGACTCAGCAAACCCAATTTTGAACATTTGTTGATAGGCAACCAGCGGATTAAGACCACCGTATGCCAGTAAAATAGCCCCAAACATGAGGGCAACTAACACAGCCCCCAATGAGGTAACCAGCGGTAACCAACGTGGCGCGTTGTCCCGGCGTTCTAAGCGAAAACGAATCATGCTGACACGCCCCCTACTTTTCCACCAGCCATTAGAAGCCCGATATCATCAATCTTGTCTTCTTCAGGTGGCATTTCACCAACAATCTGGCCTTCGTACATCACTAAAATGCGATCTGAAAGCGACATTAGCTCGTCTAAGTCTTCGGAAATTAGTAGCACTGCTGCGCCACGGTCTCGCTCACTAATAAGCCGTTGATGGACTGCTTCAGTAGCCCCAACATCCAAACCGCGTGTAGGCGTAACAGCCACAATTGCATTCGGCTGCGCTGAAATTTCGCGGGCCAAAATCAACTTTTGCAAATTACCGCCCGACAATAGCCGCGCTTCAATATCAATACTGGGTGTAGCAACGTTATATTGCGAGACAAGATCTGTAGCTGAAGCACGGGCAACATTGTTGAGGATGCGCCAGCCCTTGCGAACAGGCTCAGCTCGATAGCTTTTCATAATTAAGTTATCAGAAAGCGAAAGCGTTGGCGCACTCCCTACCCCGTTACGGTCTGCGGGAATATGTGCGAGGCCTTGATCAATTGATGCTAGTGCCGACTGATTTTCTACAGATGTGCCATTAATGGTAATTGCACCACCTGTCGTTTCGCGTAAGCCCGTCAGCGTTTCTGCTAGCTCATGCTGACCGTTCCCGGAAACACCAGCAATGCCTACAATCTCGCCAGCCCGCACATTAAGATCAACGTTGCGTAAGGCTGGTAGGCCGCGGTCATTATTAGCGCTGACACCGTTCAATTCCAAGACCGAATGTTTGGGGGTTGCGACTTCTTTCTCAATCCGGAACAGTACATCCCGACCAACCATTAGTTTTGCTAGACCAGCCTTGGTCATGTCTTTGGCGTCTACATTGGCAGACACTTTCCCTTTTTGCAAAACAGTAATGCGGTCTGCAATCTCTAATACTTCGTCTAGCTTGTGGCTAATAAAAATAATTGTGTGCCCGTTTTGCGTCATTTCACGCAGGGTTACGAAGAGCTTGTCGACTTCTTGTGGGGTCAATACTGCAGTAGGCTCGTCCATAATGAGGATCTTTGCGCCTAGGTACAGCATTTTGAGGATTTCGACACGTTGTTGCTCACCAACTGACAATTGCCAAATTTTGGCTGCCGGATCGATTGGCAAGTTGTAACGGTCTGAAACTGCGGCAATTTCAGAATAGAGCTTTTTAGGGCTCAGCCAGAACCCAGTGGATGCGCCAATTACCATGTTCTCAGCAACGGTCTGAGTCGGGACAAGCATAAAATGCTGGTGCACCATCCCAATGCCTTTACTGATTGCATCACGCGGTGAGCTGAAATAAACAGATTCACCATTGATTGTGATTTCACCCTGATCCGGACGATATAAACCGCCCAGCATATTCATCAGCGTGCTTTTTCCGGCCCCATTTTCCCCGAGCAAGGCATGGATTTCACCACGCTTGACTTCAAAGGACACGTTGTCATTCGCAACAACGCCCGGAAATCGTTTGGTAATGCCGCGCATTTGAACGGCATAGTCTGATGTCACTTCCGATTCCTCGCTAAATTTGAAAAGTTTCTTTCAAAACAAAAACAGGCAGAACGCTTTTGGCATTCTGCCTGTCAATTTTACTTGCTATCCGCAAATAGGTATGAAATTAGTTGA
>JAHDBS010000529.1 GCA_020630225.1 Anaerolineales bacterium
CCCCCTTTGTTCACTCGATAGTGTGGCTAGGCCGAGTGAGAACTCGGCCTTTTTTATTTAAGGTGTTACTCTGCTTGCTAGCGTTAGTGCAAGCTGCTCGACATCTAGAGGGATGGTTGGCGTAACAAATAAAGACGTTGTAAGAACAGCGCCCACCTTGCCACTCACCTCAAACACAACAATGTCATATGCCAGCATGTCTGAAAAGCCTAGGTCCTCTATGAAAATACCGCGCCATGCACGCTCACCAATGACATTAGATAGAGGCGCGATTGTCAGCGTGTCACCATTCGCGGCCTGCAAATCTGCTAGCAACACTTCTGAAATTGGCTGACCATGGTCAATAGAGGGAGTGGCAACAAATCCAAATATTTCTTGGTCGCCATCAGCAGAGATGAAGGCAAAACTCTGTTCAACCAACATTCCGAATTCAAGCTCTGTACCGGGAGCAATGACTGCATCTGTCATCGCTATAAAATCAGCAGGTAAGTCTGCTAGCGTAAGTACAGCGCCGATAGATACAGGGAGTTGCAGCTCTTGCCCAACTTGCAAAACATCAGTTTGCAAACTATTTAGGCTACGTAGGGTCTCAATGTCTGTCTCGAATTTCCGGGCAATTTTTGCAAGACTGTCCCCAGCTTGCACGACATAAGAATCTGAAGGTATTGGCGCAACAGGCTCAGCTGGCCCTAAATCGCCAGGAATAATGAGCGTTTGCCCTAACTGAATCACTGTACTAGAGAGGTTATTTGCAGCTTGGATCTCAGCAACAGTGACACCATAGGTGTTTGCAATACGCGTTAGATTATCTCCCGCAACCACAATGTGCGTCGCTTGCGAGCAACAGTCGGTGTCGTCGCCTGCATGTCCAGCAAACACAGATGTTGTATTCACACATAGGAGTAAGGCTGCACAGACAATAGCTAGTTGAGAGGATAAAAAGCGTCGCATATCGTAATTCGTTAGTTTTCCAAGTTCGCAATAATATTTTCGTCAAGCGTTTGTGCCACAGACTCTAGGGAAATTGCTGGTGCTTGCGCGGCATCATGCAAGACAGCAACAAAGGCAATAACATTCGCACGGCGGAACAGCACCATATCCAGAGCAAGCTCCAAGTCTTGAACAGTTGTCACTGTAGTGAAACTTTCAGCATGTTCGCCTATATCCATTTCCAGCAACAGTGGCCGCAAGTCTTCAGGATCAATCCTAAGACGTGTAGCCAAACTCTCAACAACTAATTCTGGCTCATTTTGGAAGACATAATCAACCCCTAAGCTTTGTGCTTGCCCTTCGATTGCGCTGACATAACCCGTCACGAATGTATATGCGTCTATATCTGCATACGCAAAACTCTGTGCAATCCCAAGACCTTCCTCTTCACTAGGTTGTGCGAAAGCAAAGTCTTCAACGGAAATGGTCTCAAAGCCACGCGGTAAATCTTCCAACGCAATTGTCGCAGATTCAAAAGACTTGAGCGCAGGCAGTGGAGTAGGTGTTGCCGTTGGCGTAGGTGTAGCCGTATTTGTTGCTGTCGCAGTTGGTGTAAAAGTAGCAGTAGGGGTAAATGTTGCTGTCGCGGTAGGGGTAATGGTAGGCGTTGCCGTTGGCGTAAAGGTAGCCGTCGCCGTTGGCGTTTCAGTAGCTAGAAACGCAGGCGCACCGCCATTACAACTGCTCAGAAAAAACATTGCCGATGCAAATGCACCGGCAATGATCAATTGGGTCTTTATCAAGCGCATGCGCGCAATTATAGTGGCTGGATTAGCAGGTCAGTTAACTAATACGCTGCTGGCAACTCACGTACACGGCCATTCACTTCAACGAGCCAGTGCGGTTGCCACCCAACCCCAAACAATTCAACACTAATATTTTTCTTCATCGGTGACACAGACATTTCTTCGATTTCATCGACAATCTCTGCCCACTTTTGATCAATTGCAGCCATTTCGTCCTCTTGTTGGTACGCCAACTCTTCTAACTGTGATTGCAATGATTCAATTTGTGCTTCAGTCTCTTCGACAGCAGACGCTGCTTTGGAGGTCATACGCCGCTTGGTCATTGAAGACGACACACCAGATGATCGCCGTCGGCTACCGCCCATGAAAATCGAGGCAACCTTCATGATGGTCTCGCCATGTTTGACGAGTTCTTCCATCTTACGGTTCTTCAGATCTGCTTTGTCTTGCTCAAGTTCAACCTTTTCTTTCCGTAATCGCTCTTTCAAACGGTCGAGTTTCGTGTTGTAGCTTTTCTTGATCTTCTCAATTTCGGCATCTTCGTATTTATCCGCTTCAGCTTCTACACGTTCACGGAAGTCTTCACGCGACTCATCTGGCTGTGACACCATTTTGATCTTCGTATGGTTATTCGCAAACAAATTGAGCGTTGCCACGCGGTAAATGTGATCTACAAAGTCTTTTTCGAGGCTCTTCACCTTACGCGCATCACCAAGAATTGCATCCAGTTCACCAAAACGAGCATCTGGTTCTGCATCAGGGTCTAAATTATTTGGATCAATCGGATCTACATTGTAATCACCAAATGGAATGCGGCCTCGCTCTGGTGGATCTGGAATAAAGCTCAGCATCCGGCGATATTCATCAAAACTGCCTTTGCGATCTGTAAAACGGACATCCGCTTGCGCAAGTAACCCTGGTTTGTAGATCATGCCAAG
>JAHDBS010000530.1 GCA_020630225.1 Anaerolineales bacterium
GAGGATAACGTCCAACGCATTAATCGCACGGCTTTTGGTGACTTGTTGAAAAACAGTCCACGCCGCACCAATCACCAGTAATAAACCTGACAAAGATAAGAGAATTCGTAGTCGGGATCGCATTACTGTAGTGTACTGAGCTATTACAAACTAGATCCCGTTGGTATTAATACGGTATACATATTTTCTCTATTTCTATCATCGGTAAGTGAAATCAATACTATTGAACTGTTTCGCTAAATTTTGTTGTCAAGTTGATAGTTTGCTGGTGAAGACCACGTTATAGTCAGTTTTGTTGCTGCTGTTAGGCGCAATTTCAGAAACTGTGAAGTCGTACACACCACAAAAATGTCTAATTCCATCCTTTCAAAAACATATGTTGCTTGGCTATTTGCAGCGGGGAGTTGCTTGGGGAGCCTTTTTATTAGTACGCATTGGGCTAATGAAACCCGCACAGCACAAAGAAGCGTATCTGCGAATCAAACTGAAGTGTATGCGGAAGTCGAGGTGATGCATACAGAGTTAGTGATTGCTGAAGCAACGCGCCATGAGGCCCGCCTACAAGCATACGTTGCAGAAACGAATATGCGGCGTGCTTTAGTTCGGCTTGCGCCCTATAAAACCAGCTTAGGTGAGGCGAACAGAAAACTAGACAATGCCAATGCTGCCTTAACGCGTGCCGCACGTGAGGAGGACAAACATAAACGAGACCTATTGGAATTAGGCTATGTAGACATTGCAGGCGGCGGCCCAAAAGTATTTGATCCACTGCATCGTGGCATCGAGGTTCAGTTGTTACTGTACGTTGAACTTCAAAAAAGACTGCCGTACGAAATAAACGAAACGCTTCAATTCGATATTATGCCAAGAGCACCGCTGCGCTCGCAACGCTTAGACTGGCAATATTCACACCCTAAATGGAGCAGCGACGAACAATGGCTTGCGGTAGCAAGCAATAATCGGGATTCAGAACAGTACACTGCATACATCCTTGATACTGCAACAAAACGCGAACTTCACAAATTTACACACCCAACTAGCATCAGTGAGTTGCACTGGGGCGTAGGTGATAAGACCCTATTGGTAGTAGGCAGTGATCGAACAATACAGCTTTGGGATGTGGAAGCGCAAAGCATACTTCAGTCTTGGAAATTTGAAGAGTCGTGGGCGTGGTATGGCCGCCGTGAAAAAGTAAATTGGAATTTATCCCACAATCTTCTGCTTATCAACTTGAAAGAAGAGACGATTGTTGTTGATACTGTCTCTGGGAGTGAGGTATTTACAATTCCCTCAGATGTTGCCGCATGGAGCCCAGATCGCCACTATCTCGCGTATACAACAGAAGAGAATGTTGTCGAAATATGGTCGGCTAGTAAGAAACAGATTCAAACTAAGCTGTCACACGACAAAAAAATAGCCAGCGTTGTCTGGCATCCCAATAACAAAGAGTTGCTTGTCATTGAGCGCACCTATCAGTCAGTTGCGCATGTTTGGGACCTGCCAAGCCAAACGAAACGGCTTCAATTCTCTATAGCTGCTGACATCGGATTAGCTTCGTGGAGTCCAGACGGCGAATATATTGCTGCTGGACATGATACGGTCAGTATCTATGATACAAATACGGGTATTCAAGTATTTCAACTAGAGCCAGACAATATCAATTATGCGATAGAGGTGCCTTGGATTAAACCGCTGTGGAGTAACGACTCGCGTCATCTGCTTGTTTCGAATGGGTTTTCATTGAATTTGTGGGACATAGATCAGTTCAAAAAAGTAGACTTTATCGCAGTAGATGGCGTTCGCACGAGCATCGCATGGAGTGCTGATAATCAGAAGATCATTGTTGATGGCTACGCTAATGAGGTAACTATTATAGAACTCCCATTACCTTCACCTGAGATGCAGTTTCCGGAACAGGTCTTAGCTGCCGATTTACACAATACACAGCTCTTAACTGTTGATATAAATCAACAAGTTGCCGTTTGGAATGTTGAAACTGGCGCGAAAATGCACACTTTCAATTTGCCTAATCTCTATAATAAAGTGGCATGGAATGCTGATGGCACACTGTTTATGGGCGCCAACGTGGATCATACAAAATTAGACTTTGTAAATGCGCAAACGGGCGAAATTATCGAACACTACCGCGTAGATAAGCCCTTTGCTGAGATCGCATGGAGCAATTCTGAAGGTAATGTCATCACGCTCTTCTGGGAAAACATTGATGAACGCTATGCATATGACATCTTAACTGGTGACTTGCAACGTGTTGAAAGTACAAATGACAATGGGTCGCCTTATACACTGTCTAGATTTGGTCAAATTTCCAGTACAGGCCAGAATGCACTAAGCCCCGGCTTCGTTGAAGGAGGGATTGTGGACGTTTTTAGCGTCGATGAAGGCCGTCGCTTATATGTGATCACTCATGACAAAAAGCTGATTAAGTACATCGTTGACTTAGATCTCCTGATTGAAGAAGCTTGTAAACATATTACCCGCAACCTGACCCAAGCCGAGTGGCAAGATTACTTTCCAGATGATCCGTATCAGGTGACTTGTACAGACCTGCCTTATGGAACATAAGCCGCAAATTCCCATCGTCTAAATCGATCATAACGTTCAAGAATAGTCGTTGGTCACGATGGCTGCCAGATGCTAGCA
>JAHDBS010000059.1:0-14847 GCA_020630225.1 Anaerolineales bacterium
ACAACCGTAGAACGCCGCTCCATATATATAGTGTCACGCCAAATGCCGTCTTGCTGGGCAATGCGCTCGCGACGACACTGGATTTTGAATCCATGCTTTTGGTGTAAGTAAATACTGGCTTCGTTTTCAGGAAAAATACTGGCCACAATGGTCCAAATGCCGGCTTTCTCTGACTCTTCCACGAGATGCTTCAGCAGTGCATTCCCAACACCTTGCCCACTGGCTGCCGGGTCAACGTAGACCGAATCTTCCGCGACACCCCGATAGACATCACGCTTTGAGGTGGGTGAAAGCGTTGCCCAGCCCAGCATGCTGCCGGCGTCATCTACTGCTTTGAATGTTAGGTGGGGGTGTTTTCCGCCAAACCACGCTTCGCCCGTGGTGGGGATTTCTGCTTCTGAGGTAAAGGTGGCATTTTTTGTTTGAATGCCGAGCCGATAAATCCTTTCGATTTCCGGCCAATCTGGAAGGGTTGCTAGCTCAATTTTCATGCGTGGCATTATGCCACAGGAGACGGAGGCAGCAGTACGTTCAAAACACCCTGAGAATTATTGCGAATAGCCGTCAGAGAGAGGTCGCCATCTAACTGATTGATATAGCGATTGATCAGGTAGACGCCCAAGGTTAGGCCGCTTAGCGCTCGGCTTTCATTAGCGCGCACCACCAGCTCTAATAGGCGTGAATGCGACCCTAATGGCGGATCAATTTGGCGATTTGTCACCATCAGCATTAAGCCGTTTTGCGAAGTACGTTCTAAGCTAAGCTCCACAGTTTCCTTCGTCGCACGGTATAGCTTCTCAATCAGAATTGCACAGATCTTAGTCAAATGCGCCAGCGGAACAGAGACCTCTGCAGTTGGGTCCCCCAGCGTAAATCGATATTGCACAAAGGCTGGCAAGCAGTCAGGCAAAGCAGAGTCTGACAAATATGTCGCCAAGTCTGCCAATGTAATCCGCTGATAGTCAGGCTCTGGTAGTGGTTTTGCCCGCTCTACCTCGACAACTTCATCTAGCAGACCAGTAATTTCACTAATTGAGTCGCGAACGGTTTCAGTCTGATCACTACGCTCAACAGGGCTTAACAGCGTGAGGTTAGTCGCCAAGTCTGGCGCTTGCACGCGGATAATATCTAGCGGGTCTTCAAATTCCTGCGCCACCATTTTGATGATGGTTGACTTCATCCAGCCGAGCCGCACTTCTTTACTTAATAAATGGTCAAGCTGTTCACGAAGTTCTTGATTCCGACCAACGTGCAGCTCCAAGTCCATGGTGCGCTGTTGAATAAGCGCTTCAGTGGACGCATAAGTCTTTTCAAGGTCAGCTTGCTGCTTTTCAAGCAGCTCATTTTGCGCTGCCATTGGATAAAAGACGGAGTCTACAAACACACCGTAGCAAATTAGCAATGTACTAATGACTGTAATCGGCGCGATTAGGTTGCTAAGTAACGGGAAGGGAAAGAGGACCAACCATGCAGTATTGAGCGCAATCCCGCGTAATACATTGGAATTAATGCGATGCCGCGCTGTGTAAGCCAGCCCAGCATTCAAACCTGCAACGCCATAGGTGTAGAGACCAATTAGCCCTTGGGCCACTGAAATATCGCCCGTAATAATGGGATATCCATTTGTAGGGTTGAACAGCAACGGGTTCGCTGTAGTCTCAGCGACAAAGCTGCCATTGATCATATTTCCCAATGAAATTGCAATCATCAACAAGCCAAATAGTCGCCGTGTTTTTGACGTCCAATGCTGACCTATTTCGATGAGCACAAGCGTAATTGCGCAATAGGCAAATGAGGGTGCAATACTAAATCCACTGAGGAATAGGCGCCCCAAACCGTCGTAAATAAGGTCGTTACGCGCGTGGAGCGCCACAACATATGCGTGGACTAGCCCAAAGCTAGTCGCCAGCATCCAGACAAATACAAGCTGATTGATGCGCGTCCGCCACGACTGCCACAGCACCATGAGGCTAAAGGCCATGAGTGACCCCATGCCAAAGATAGAGATGACATCATGCAGGAATTGGAAAAGTGTTACGCCTGACACTAGACAGCCTCCATCAATGCAGTGGTGAAAACATGCGTTTCACTAGAAGGAACGGTTGGCAACTTGATTGTGAAGGTGGTGCCACGATTGCGACCACCGCTTTCAAAGGCCATTTCTCCTTCAAGCGTATTGACAAAATTTTTGACCAAATAAAGACCTAAGCCTAGACCACTGCGTTCGTCAATGTTGGATCCACGAGTGAACATATCAAAGACACTGTCGCGCTCTTCTGGCAAAATGCCAACGCCATTATCACGCACCATTAATTGGATGGTGTGCGTATTTGGCAACGTAATATCAACCTCAACACGTTCTTGCGCGGGGCTATATTTCAAGGCATTGTTGATGATCGGCAGCAAAATTGATGTTGTGAGCTGCAAGTCAGCGCGTAACGGCATTTGTTCATTCTGGTCATAGAAGAACTCAATACGGTTTGCATCGCGGAATTTTGCGCGCACTTGTTTTTCTAGAAGTGATGCGAACTGATTGAAACGCACACTGTAGTATTCAGCAATTTTATTTGGATGGCTAGCTGCTTCCACCATGGCGACGTCGGTCAACATGGCATCTAGGTTCTCTAAGGCGATATCAATACGGTCACGTTGCTGTGCTTGTTTAGCAGGCGTCATGCGATCCGCGTAGCGATCTAGTAATTGCACTGAATTACTGATGACTGTCAGGGGCGTTCTAAATTCATGCGACACCGTACGGATGATGCTCGCTTTCAAATCATTTAGCTCGTGTTCTGCCTGGAGCTGGGTTTGCAGCTGTTCTGCTAATTGCTCACCATGGGCAATGTTTTCGTCTAGCTCCTCTTTGCGCTCTTGCACCTTGACGTCAATCATTTCCAGTGCCGCTTTAATGGCAGCCTGATTCTTCAGCAGCTCCATATTCAACTGCCTTGCCGGTTCATACCGCGACTTTTCCATCGTAATGCGGGCAAACCCTAGCGTAATAAACACGCTGAAGATCATCATCAGGTTGTATTTAGAAAATAGTTCTACGTTATACATCCCGACCATCAGCAAAAAGGCAATGGTGCCAAACCGAATAATCCGTAAGTTGTCTCCACGCCAAGCGGCAATCACCATCAGGAACAACAGACCGATCATAAAGGTGTAAATAAACTGGCTAAACCCCGTAATCGGGTTTTGTAAAACCTGTCCAGTGCTAAGCACAAATTCTAGATTCTCGGTTTGAATAATTTGCTCGCGATACACGAGCAATACACCTGCAATACCAGCGCTAATCAATATGGCTGCCCGGAAGATGGTCTTACGAATGCGCGCTGTCCAAGAATTAGAGACCACCATCACATACCCCAAATAGCAGCTAAAGGAAACACAGGCTAGAACGAGCATGCCGCGCAATACAAAGCTGTAGAAATCTAATGTAGGGGTGTGAATTTGCGAGTAGTAAGAGACTCCAGTAGATGCCAACGCTAAAAGACCATCGAAAAACAACGCAAAGAACAAGAGCCGGTTGGATGTCGCTCGGGGCTTAATTGCCAGAACCAAACAACCAACGCCAATGCGCAAAGCTCCCGAGGAAAGACCAACATAGTTGGAAAAAAGAAGCGCGTAATCTGGTGTCATAAATAATGCTAAGAATTGGCAGTGCGCTCGCCGCGCATGCACCTAACATTCAAGGTAACACAGATAGACCGTTAGAAACTCGGTGCAAATAGTAAAGAAAACGTTTAGGAATCACTCTTGCAGTATCTATGCCGTAAACAATATTGTTATTACGTTAAGTGTAACGATTTTTAATCACTGGTAAGGCCTTCAATAAGGCCGGTAATTGTAGGAGAACTGAGATATGAGACAAAATCGAGTAGCGGCATCACAAGACCGTCAAACGCAATATGCACAACTGCTTTTGCAGCAAGTCCATCGCGTAGACAATCAGCGGTTGCGCAACCGGGTAGCCAAAGCAGAAATGCTCATTGCCCATGGGAAACTCCGCGCGGCAACGAATATTTTGGAAGCGATCTGCGCTGAGCAAGCCTAATGAATAAGTATTTGTAACAACCAATAGCAGGCATCCAGCCTGATCTTAATCAGCAATCGAAAACGACAAGCCGTGGCTTGTCGTTTTTAGTTCCCACCGTTTTACTACATCACTATGCAAGCGACTTGCAACTTTAGTCACTTTTAATGACAATAAAGCGACGAATAAATTCTGCAATCCACGCAGTAAGTAAACAAGAGGTCATATGCGCTTACAAAAATGGTTTTTTATTGGGGTTGTTGTATCGGTCTTGGCAGCTGTACCCGCCTTGGCATTTTCAGCAGAGACACCACCACTCGAGAAGACAGTTACAAGTTCTAGCGGGTGCTGGGTCTTAGGGGATTTGAGAGGTTGTGTGTATGACAATCGTGACAATGTGCAAGTGTCTACTGGAGGTAACAACCTCGGCGCTGGCATCACGATTGGCTTATATGCAGACAACGTCTACTGCTTACTCGTTCCAGGGTTCTACCAAGCAGATGGAATTACCATCAATCAAGATCCGGAGCGCTTTGAAAAGGATGCAAATTGCTATAAGCACACTGGCAATGAAGTGTGGCGGATTGACTTCGGTCTAGAGTACAACGGGCCACGCGGGGAAGTCTTGCCCCCAACCCGCACTCCTGACGCAGTTTTAGCAACTGATGACAACGGCTGCTGGTATGACGAAGTCATGAAAGGCTGTATTTTCCGCAACGACAACCGCGACAATGCGTCAACTGGTGGTAACAACCTGAAGGAAGCCGCGTCTGTATCTGTTTATGGTAGCGAATATTGTGTCAATGCACCATTTGGCATGATGCCCAGCGGTTACAACACCAATCAGGACAAGACCACATTCTCAAGAGGCAGTCGCTGCTACACACATGACAGCACTTCTAAAATTTGGCGCGTCGACTTTGGTGTCGAACCATTTGTTGCCCAAGTGAATTCAGCATCGAAGCCAGTAGCTACCGCAACACCAACGCCAGAGGCTGTTGAAGCTGCAGCAACCATGCCAACCGCAACCAACACGGCAGCCCCAACCATGACACCAACGGCTGCTGCTGAAAACAGCGTTGCGTCAGCCCAACCAAAAGCTGAAGTATTGAGCGTTGCCAAGGTTGGCGAGTGTGCTTGGGAAATTCACTTCAAGATCACCAACTTCACGCCAAATACAGACATTCTGGAATGGACAAACGGCACCGAAACCGATTGCGCCACTGGCGTTACGCAGGATGTGATCATCACGGCTGAGTTTGGGAAGTTCGTCACGACTGACGCAAACGGTTCAGCTGAATGGATTGTGACGGTCAAAGAATATGGCACTTACAATGCGACATTTACAGACCGCGCGGGTAAGTCTGCATCAACGCCTTACACGGTAACAAAGTAAACGCTGATTTAGCGTAAATAAAAAAACGGCGACCAGTATTGGTCGCCGTTTTTATTTTAAGAGACGTCTATCTAGCGCGTGTTATTCAGCAACTGCTGGCAATTTAGACGTTGTGACATCTGACCCCACAACAATCACCATATTGTCGATTTCAGCCTGAACCGACTCAGCTAATGGCTTTGTCTGCATGGCAATTAGCGGCAGTGAGAAAAAGAACGTTGACCCTTCGCCTTGCACGCTTTCAACCCAGATCTTACCTTCGTGGGTTTCTACGGCAAGCTTACAAAATGCAAGTCCTAAACCAATACCTTTGCGACGTTGGCCTGTGTCTGTACTGACCTGCGTAAACTTTTCAAAAATATATGGCAATTGCTCAGCCGGAATGCCAATCCCTGTGTCTTGAACATAGAAACAAATTTCTTTGGCTCTTGTCTCTACCCCTAACGTGATGGTGCCACCTTTGGTGGTATATCGCAACGCGTTAGTAATGAGGTTGTCAAACACCCGACGGATAAGCTGTTCGTCTGCGCTGAATTTTGGACTCGCGGTGGTGATATCCAATTTCTGTCGAATGAAGTTGCCGTCCTTCAAGGCCAAACTTTCGTAATTGCCGCTCAGTTCCCCAATAAAGTCTTGAATGTAGATATCTGAATACTCCAATTCAAGCTGACCACGCTCCATTTTAGAGATATTGAGAATGTCAGTAATCATGGTGCGCATACTGTTAGAAGCAGTAATGGCGCGGCGCAAAGTGCGTTGCTGGCGCAGGTCGCCCGTCTTAGACATACGATCTAACAATTGCAGGCTAGAGACAATAGCAGACAGCGGCGAGCGCAGGTCGTGCACAATCATGCTTGTCAGTTCTTCGCGCCCTTGCTCAGCAATGCGCAATTCACGCAAGGTGTTATTGAGCTGACTTTTTTGCTCATTGATCTGCCGATCGGCTGAGGTGATGATGCGCCACAAGACAGCAAATAGCCCCACGGAAGCGCCAACCACAGCAATCATGGTCCACAGCCTGACGCGTGCCACGTCGTGCACCATGACAGGGAGTGCTTGTTCAATAATAGTGACGGGGGCAAAAATTGTTGTTTCCGGCGCCAACGGCACAATGCCCATCAGGTGATATTCCGGAATTTGCCCCGGTGTTTTGATCCGATAAACCTCACCAATCGGTTGGGCATACGACGTGCGTTCCGCCAGATACTGAAGCCGCTCGATCTGTGGTGATTCTGGTAAGAGCGTGATATCAAGCGATTCAATAGTGTTGGTGACATAGATGCTGTCGCTCTTGTGGGTGTCAGAGTCCAGCACTAGGTTTTCATGTGCATAGAGCGTTTGCAAGTGGTACCCAAAAGAAACCATTTGGCTTTCGATTGAGCGTGCGCTAAAGCGCCAAGCAGCCACCCCTGCCACGCCAGAGGCCAAGGTGACTAAAGGCACCAAGAGCGTGAACAGCGAAAACGCAAAATATGACTTCAAATGAAATTCATTCTTCGTCTGAATCATGCGTGAAATCAGCAACGCAGCCACTAAGTAGCCAAACGACCCGCCAATGCTGTAAACCATCCAAAGCGGATGCCACACTTCAAAGAAATGGTTGCCTGTAAAAGCGCTACATAGAATGAATGCGCCGCCAAGGCCAAAATCCCAAATAGAGTTTTCTTCTTTGCCGTAAGACCAAAATCGCATACCAGCCAACAGCCAAGCTAAAACCGTAAAAATATATAAAGCTGTGTTGAGGTTAGTAGAGAGGATCGGCAACTGCGGATATGTCGCCGGAGAAAAAATGACATAGCAAATATTGCTAATAGCAATAATGCTAGCAATCCGAATCGCGCGCGCAGCCCATGCTGGCAGATTTTTGAGCGTAGCCAAAACAGCATACAGCGCAGCAATCAGAGTCACAATCCGATCTGCTTGGTCTACAGGAAGTTGCGCTTTATTAATAACAGCAACATATTCAGTGCCAAACCCTGTGAGCGCGTAGCCAATCGTGACCATTAGACCTGCACGCCAAGCAAGCACATGCCGATCTGAGAAACTCTCCGTTCCAAACGCGGCCAAAATCAGCAGTGATGCCACTCCAATGAGCCCAGCACCCAAGCGCATGTAAAACAACAGCACAGGCCAATACCAACGCACTTCAATTGGGTATACGTAAAAGAAGAGTTGTACTAATGCAATACAACCCGCCAATCCCCAAAGCAGCCTTTCCTGCTTATGAAGCATTACATTCTTTGTGAAATTAACTACCGATGACATTCAAATCCTACAAAACAGGGCTGTCCAGAGCGTACTGACACAATTGTCAAGCTCAGTTTGATATTCCAAAGCAGCTATTTGTAACGATCAGTCGTACAACAGCAGCTTCTTATCCAGTTAGATCACAGCCTCTCCTATTCACCTTAATATAGAAACCATTGAGATTGTGAATAGACATAGTATGGATTTGAAATCTGATGATCTTGCTGACTTTTTAGCAACGCCCTAAATTGTTTGTGCCCAAATACGCACAACGCGCTATGCCATCTCCGTTATTTAGCACTCGCTAAATATTCAATGCACCCCAGCATGATTCTTGACTATTTCCCAGATGGGAAGGTTTTGTCAGATCTTTCTTCAGAATTCGACGCCAAAATAATTACACCACAAGTAACAAAGGGTGTTGGTGACGAAGATGGAACAAAAATAAGACAAATCTAAATGAAATCGCTAGGAAACTTACCCAATCGTTTTGTTATGGTTGAAGTAAGTAACAAAACGGTTTGCGGCTAATGCGTCAGATCGTTGGAACTCGTATTGGTATGCGCAAAGCGCAAAAGTATAGGTAGACAACATATGCAAGAAATTAAGCTCAAAAAATGGGATTTGCTCCCTATCCTCATCGGTGTCCTGCTTTGGATGCTGATTGCCTTTGGCCCTAGCGTCAATGCGCAGGAAAACAGCAATGCAACTGATGGTGCGGACAATTCAGACCGTCCAGCAGTCATGCTTGCAAATGACGACGAAGGGGACGATGACGATCAAGGGCGACGCGAAGTACGTCAAGACATCCGTATTACCCGTGCCGATGGAACCTTTCCTTCTATGGCTGCACGCGTAAACCGTGCGCATGACTACGGCCTCACCGGTGATGGTGTTACCGTTGCTGTCATTGACTCGGGTATTGGGCGTGTTCAAGCACTCCATCTCGATGCAAATGGTGACCGCCGTGTCTTGGCACAATATGACGCCATCAATAAGGCATTGGTTCAAGACAACAAACGCACTGTTGCAGACGATGAAAGCGGGCACGGCTCCCACGTCACCAGCATCATCGCCAATAGTGTTGAACTAGAACACAACAATGAACAATTCTATGTAGGTGTTGCACCAAACGTGGATATTGTGTCTATCAAAGCATTTGCTGCTGATGGTAGCGGCACCTATGCAGACATTGTGCATGGTGTGGAATGGGCGATCGAAAACAAAGATCGTTACAACATTCGCATTCTGAACCTGTCGTTCTACACACCGCCACAGTCACACTACTGGGATGATCCACTCAACCAAGCTGTCATGAAAGCATGGGATGCTGGCATTGTAGTGATTGCCGGTGCAGGTAATGACGGTCCAGATCCATTGTCAGTTGGGGTTCCGGGCAACACGCCTTACATCATTACTGTTGGCGCATTGACCGACAACTACACCCCATATAACGAAGACGACGATTATTTCCCGCCATTCTCTGCAGCAGGTCCAACCTATGAAGGCTTTGTCAAACCAGACGTTGTGGCTTACGGCGCGCACATTTTTGGCTTCATGCCTGCTGGTACACAACTAGCAATGGAAAGCGCGGACTATCGTGTCAAAGGCAATTACTATGCAATGTCTGGCACTTCAATGGCAGCGCCAATTGTGAGTGGGATTGCGGCCCTAATGCTGGAGCACGATCCAAGTTTGACACCAGACGACGTAAAATGCCGATTGATGTCAACAGCAGAAATTGCACTGGATGAAAATGGCGAAGCATCATTTAGCATCTTCCGAACCGGTGCTGGTCGCGTCAACGCAGTACAAGCCATCCGCAGTACAGAAAGCGGTTGTGCAAACCAAGGACTTGACATCAAGGCTGACTTGGCAGGCACGCAACATTTCCAAGGCCCAGTGGTCCAAGACGCAGACAATAACTACGTTTTAGCTGGCGCAGAAGAAACTGCTTGGGACGGCGTAACCGCAGAAGAAGGTGGTTACCTATGGAGCGGTGGCTATCTCTGGTCAGGTGGTTACCTGTGGAGTGGCGGCTATCTCTGGAGCGGTGGTTACCTGTGGTCAGGTGGCTACTTGTGGAGTGGCGGCTATCTCTGGAGTGGCAGCACACCATAAACACTGTCGTAACTTAGCACTAGACTAAACAATCAATTGAGAGGCAGCTTCTGTAGAAGCTGCCTCTTTTGATTCCTAATACCTTTTGTGATGAACCAATTTTCATTTGTCAGAACTATCTTCAGATTTTTCAGCGAATATTGTTACAGCGACAGTAAAGTTAAGACAGTTTAGTAAATCTCAATAAAACCCCTAGGTTTCAGCAGCTGATCCTCGGTAAAGTTAGAGAAGGTTATAAAAAGGTTTTATTCAAACCTAGTTACTAACCAAAGTAACGGTAGTGTGACTCGCTCACAGTTTCAGACAAGGTACACAATATGGAAGACATCAAGCTAAAAAAATGGGACTTGCTCCCAATCCTCGTCGGTATTCTCCTTTGGATGCTGATCGCATTTGGTCCAAGCCGAAGTGCTCAGCAAGCTGCTAACCCAACCACAGGCGCCGCCGCGTCTGACTATCCCCTTGTGATGCTCGCTGACAGCGATGATGATGACGACAAAGTCAAAAATCAGTCGCACATTAGCCGCTCAGATGGCACTTACCCGTCTGATGCAGCCCGCGTGAACAATCTGCATGAGAAAGGGATTACTGGTGAAGGCATTACGGTTGCTGTCATTGATTCCGGCATTGGGCGCGACAAGCTGCTGCGCAAAAATGCAAACGGTGACCGCCGCATCATTGCACAGTATGACGCCATCACTGACACCTTGCTGCAAGACAATGGACGCCCAGTCTGGAACGATGAAGGTGGGCACGGTACACATGTCACTAGCGTTATTGCAAACAGCAATACTTATGTAAAGAAAAATGGAAAGATCAACTACATTGGCGTTGCGCCAAATGTAGACATCGTCTCTATCAAGGCGTTTTCTGCTGATGGCAGCGGAACTTATGAAGATATCGTCCGCGGCGTGGAATGGGCAATTGCAAATAAAGATCGCTACAACATTCGGGTCTTGAACTTATCGTTCTTTACCGCGCCACAATCACACTATTGGGAAGACCCTCTCAATCAGGCAGTGATGAAAGCTTGGGATGCCGGAATTGTTGTTGTCGCAGGTGCTGGCAACGACGGTCCTGATCCATTGTCAGTTGGTGTACCAGGCAATACACCTTACATCATTACAGTTGGTGCATTGACTGACAATTTCACGCTCAACAATCAATCTGACGACTACGTGCCGCCATTCTCAGCATCTGGCCCAACCTACGAAGGGTTTGTCAAACCAGACGTCGTGGCCTATGGCGCACATATTTTAGGCATTATGCCAAAGCAGTCTGCCCTTGCCATTGAAAGCGCGCAATACAGAGTTAAAGGCAAATACTACGCAATGTCAGGCACCTCAATGTCGGCGCCAATCGTGAGTGGCATTGTGGCCCTTATGCTCCAAGACGAACCAAGCCTCACGCCAGATGACGTGAAATGCCGTTTGATGACAACCGCAGAGATTGCGCTTGAAGAAACCGGCGAAGCCACATTTAGCATCTTCCAAACTGGCGCAGGACGGGTCCATGCACGTAAAGCAATTCGCAGTAAAGAAACTGGCTGTGCCAACGTTGGCCTAGACATTCGCGCCGACTTAGACGGCACGCAACACTTCCAAGGTCCAGTGGTTCAAAACGAACACGAACACTACGTATTGGCGAACGCGACTGAAACAGCTTGGGATGGCTCAACTGCTGAAGACGGTGGTTATCTCTGGAGTGGTGGGTACCTGTGGTCAGGCGGTTACTTGTGGAGTGGCGGCTACCTCTGGAGCGGTGGCTACCTGTGGTCTGGTGGTTACTTGTGGAGTGGTGGCTATCTCTGGAGCGGTAGCACGCCTTAGCCGCCACACTTTTGTAAGCTTACATACAAAAACTAAACCCTATTTTGAGAAGTCATTGCACAAGGCAATGGCTTCTCTTTTTATGTTACGCTATGCACGCTGATGTTGGGAGACTCGCAATACAACTAAATACCCCATTCTGCGTCGCCAAAGAATTCGCCGTGCGCTTTCGTCAGAAAGTGTTCAATATTCGCCCGGATGTCGCCAAGCTTGAAGTCAGGCCCATGTCCCGGGTAGCAGCGGGTTGTGTCTGGCCATTTCAACACGACTGTCCGAAGCGTCTCTAGGGTTGTCTGAAACCCTTGTGAAGACCATGTTCTGCCTGGTCCACCCGCGAAAACTGTGTCGCCCACAATTGCTATGCCACTGCTGTGTTTCAAGAAACAAATTTGGTCAGCAATGTGTCCGGGCGCATATTGCACATCAAACGTGTGTTTTCCGAGCGCGACTTGCGCCCCTGTTGTCACCATAATATCCGGCTGGATGCTATGAGCAAATTCGTGCGCAATCACAGGCACCTGCAGCAGCTGCCGCATTTCTGGCAACGCCCCGATGTGATCATCATGGGTATGCGTTACCCAAATCGCAGTAGGTGTAGTGCCCTGCAACATTTCAGTAAGCGTGTTTGGATCGTCACCGGGATCTACTAAAACGCTCTGCTGGGTCTCTTCACATATCAGCAAATAGCTATTCATCTGCCACTTACCAACGTGGCGCATACGAAGTTTGAGGCTCATAACAGTTTCCTACCCAAAAATACAATGGTCGTCTTGGCGAATATTACCTATCCTAATCGTGAATATATTTCATCTCATTATCGCACTCATCGCAATTCATTTTTAACCGTAAGCATATGACACGCACTCATTTCCACACAACAACAGCAGGGCTGGATCGCAATAGCTTTCCAATGCGTCTATTTGAAAAATCCAAGACGCTTGGGGTTTGGAACCCCACTGAACTGGACTTCACCCAAGACCGCGCAGACTGGGTGGCGCTCGAAGACGACCTAGAACGAAAAGTCCTCATTCATCTCACAACGCTATTTCAAAGCGGTGAGGAAGCCGTCGCGCTAGATTTGCTGCCGCTCATCATGGCAGTTGCACAAGAAGGACGCCTTGAAGAAGAAATGTACCTCACAAGCTTCATTTGGGAAGAAGCAAAGCATGTTGACTTCTTCCAACGCTTCCTAACTGAAGTCGTTGTAGACATTCCTGACCTGACCCAATTCGAAACGCCGTTTTACGCGCAAATGTTCAAAGACAAGCTGCCAAACGCGCTTGATGCCTTGAAGACCGACACGTCCCCAATTGCGCAGGCACGGGCTTCAGTCACTTACAACATGATTGTTGAAGGTGTACTCGCTGAAACGGGCTATCACGCGTACTACGAGATGCTAGAACGCTGTGGTCAATTTCCAGCCCTACGCAAAGGGATTTACCACCTCAAGCAAGACGAATCACGGCACATTGCCTATGGTCTCTATTTGCTAAGCCGCTTGATCCATGAAAATGACAATGTCTGGGATGTTGTCGAAGCCACGCTAAACGACACGCTGCCAATCGCGCTCATGCTGATTGATGAAATCTTCCAACAGTATGATGTCATGCCATTTGGGCTCAAGTTAGAAGACTTCTCCGGCTACGCCATGATGCAGTATCAACAGCGATATGCAAAATTACTCCAAGCCAAAGAAAGCGCTGCCGAAGCCTTATTCCTAGATGAATAGCTGAAAATCGCGTTGTAGACGCACGATGCTTAGCCGCATTGCCGCGCTCAACACTCTAAAAATTCATACCAACTTATAACACCTAAGTCCCGTAAATCAGGTCTTGACTGCGTTCATTTTTGTGATGACACGGTCAGGATGGTGGTTTCTGGGACTTTTGCTTTTTCTCACGCCGCGGGTACAGGCGCAAGCGGCGAACATTGAGCATCCTGCCGTGGTCATCAATGAAGTTGCCTGGGCAGGCGCTGAAAGCGATGCGCTCGATGAATGGATTGAGCTCTACAACCCTGGCCCTGCGCCCATCAATCTTGCAGGTTGGGTGCTGACGGATGGCTATCCCATTGTCACGTTCACGGCAACGCATACCATTGCTGGCAATGGCTACCTGCTTGTTGAGCGCCACACAACGGCAACATCCTTCCCTGAAGCGGCGCTCTTCGATGATCTAGAAAGTTCGCTGCGAAACGGTGGTGAGGCTCTGCAATTACTCGCGCCAGACCAAACCCTCATCGACCAAGTCTGGCTGACACCCAATGGGAACTGGCCCGCAGGCACAGCCACTCCTAGAGCAAGCATGGAGCGCATCAATCCCTATGCCAGCGGCACCCCGAGCAACTGGCGCACAAGTACAGCAAGTTCTGGTGCATTAGATAGCGGCGGCCTTGCAATTACAGGCTCTCCAGCCACCCAAAACGGCCATTACCAACCGCGAGCAGGATTACTCATTACCGAGACGCTTGGGGCAACGCACGTGCTCGAAGGTGGTGATGTAGATCACATCCAATTTGGACTGGGCGGTGCACTACCAACGTCAGTTGTCACCCTCACTGTTACGCCCAACAATGCTGAAGTAGACCTAGGCAAAGGCGCCGGACAAGCAGCAACGCTAGTCTTTACGCCTGCGAATGCTGCCCAACAGCAAACGCTTGCGATCCGCGCCATCAATGACACTAAAGTAGAAGCGTTTCATACCTCGCAGCTTAGCATCACCACATCCAGCACCGATCCACAGTTCAATGGCCTGAATGATGCTTATCTCACGGTCAATATTTCAGACAGTGATGCGCTAACGCCAACCTCAATTATTTTCAGTGAGATTGCGTGGGCTGGCACTGGCGCAGACCCAACGCATGAATGGATTGAACTGTACAACCCAACTGACCAAACCCTTTCCACTAGCAACATGCTCATTGAGTCCGCTAGCGGAGATTTGCGCATTCGGCTACCGGCCATCATTTTGCCAGCTGGCGGGTTTGCCGTGCTCGAAAAAGAAACCGATGATGCAGTCTTAGGTGACCTTGCCGATTTACGCTACACCTCTGGCAGCCTGTCTAACCTTGGCGACACATTGACCCTGAGGGAAGAAAATGGAACGCTGCTCGACACCGTCAATTTAGATGGCGGCTTTTGGGGCGGCGGCACCTCAGAACCGTTGCATCGCACCTTGGAGCGACGCATTTGTCCGGGCGAAGCAGTCCCGCTAGATGCT
>JAHDBS010000059.1:14947-16655 GCA_020630225.1 Anaerolineales bacterium
GACGAGAGCGCAACTAGCGAACCAAGCAATGTGACTTATGAGAAAGGCTCTTTATATTACGAAGGTGAGTCTTTGGCGCTTATCGACGTAGCGGGCAACATTGTCGATACTGCAAACTTACGCGGTGGGCCATGGTCAGCAGGTAACAGCTATGGTTATCCTGAATTTGCTAGTATGGAACGCATTGATCCAACGCGCCCGGACGCTGTTACAAATTGGGCAACGAACAATGCCGTCACCCGCAACGGCTCTGACCGCAATAGCGGTCGCATCAATGGCACGCCCGGTGCGACAAATTCTGCCGCCCAAGCGTTAGACATTCCAAAAGATGACGTGATCATCAATGAGCTTGTGCCAATTCCAGGCGCTAACTGGGCGAAGTATGGCTTAGTGACAGACCGCGCACCTTATGAGTTCTTCGAGCTATTCAACCCTAGCTGGCAACCCATTGACCTTAGCAACTGGCTCGTCATGGATGGTGATGGCAATGCCTATCAGTTCCCGCCGCCTTATCGTATTGAAGCCCAGCAGTTACTCACAGTGCCATTAGCGCAAACAGGCTTTGCGCTCAACAATGAAGGGGACTGCCTAACCTTGTACACACCGGCCTTTGGTAGACAGGTGGATCACATCTGCTATGTAGATGCAGACATCTGGGCGACTGAATCCATTAGTCGGGACGGCTTTGGCCATTGGCATTACGATTGGCAACCCACGCCTAGCATGACCAACCGACCGATCGAGAGCGACGAAGAGGATGACGCTGATTTCACGCCCCCAGCGTTTGCAATTGAGGCGCTGCGTCAACTTCCGCTTGAAAGCTGGGGGCAAATCACGGGCGTTGTCACAGTAGCACCGAATGTCTTCGGCGCGCGCACAGTTTACCTGCAAGACCAGACCGGCGGCATCAAAGTGTATTTGCGTGGCGACTGGCCGCCACTTGCGCTCGGGCAAACGGTGACTGTCTGGGGCAAACTCAAAGAATACAACGGTAATCTTGAGCTGTACGTTGGTGCTGCAGACCAAGTCACCATTGGTCTTGCTGCAGAGCCTCTGGTACCAACACCACAGCGCATCGGCACTATCGCAAACTCAGATGGACAGCTGGTTCACCTAAGCGGACAAGTGACACGCGTCACGGACCATACTGCCATTATTGATGACGGCACAGGCGCAATCCGCGTGTTTTTCAGCGGCCTTGCCAGTCGTCCCGCAGACATGCGCACAGATGATATCTGGAATATCATTGGCGTTCTTAGCCGGAATGAGGATGGCACACTTCGTATTACGACGCGCTATATCAGCGATGCACAATTGGAAAGCGAAGCGACAGCTATTGCGCTGTATTCCGTTGGTGAATTCAATGGACTGAACGGCCAACGTGTCAGCTTTACAGCACAAGTCTGGCGCGTGTCCCCGAATACGCTTGTTCTTGGCACAGCTAATGCCCAATTACGCATTTTCTTTACTGATCCGAGTTTCAAGCCTGAAGCCCAAGTCGGACAGCTGTATACGGTGACTGGCAAAACAGAATTTATTCCTGAGGGCAACATGCAGACACCCGGTCAGCGCCTGACCGTTGCCCGCGCCCAAGATATTGTCTACAGCGGTGACAACTATGCGATTGCGCATGCAGTGCCGCTTGACGTTTTTCGCACGCTAGACGAAGGCGTTGGTGCCGTCATTCAAGGTGAAGTCACCGCGATTC
>JAHDBS010000060.1:0-8290 GCA_020630225.1 Anaerolineales bacterium
CTTGCCACGTCAGTTGGGGTTATTCTGCTAACCGTTGTTGATGTGGTGCGCCCTGACACGCCCCTCGCTTGGATTTGGGCGATTACGGCCCTTTGGACGCTCATTCGTGGCATTTGGGGCATTGTGCGGATTTTCCCCGGCGTAGGTGACAGTCCGTTTTATCGGGATACTCGCTCAGCGACTTAATGCGGCGGCTCTTATTTCGCATTGCCCGCAGCAAAATTGCTGAATACTTTATCGGGGTTGCTTTTGCATACTGCACCCCACTGATGCCACTCAATGCAGTCCATCAGACAGCTACCCTGATTGTCTTTCCCCACCCAAAGCCGTTTTGGCAGCAGCATTTCCTCATTGTTCCTAAACAACGCATTGCATCTATCGCAAGAATAACTGACGCAATCGCTGAATATTTGGTGTCTGACTGCATTGCAACGGCTAAGCTCGTGGCAGAAGAACAAGGCCTTTTAAATGCTAGTTTGTTAGTGAACGGTGGTGTTTATCAAGACGTGCCGCAGCTTCATTTTCATTTGTTCAGCGGCGCAGATATGCAAGGGTCAGCTTGGGAATTTGGGCTAGCTACTAACGTCAATCGACAAGAACGATATTCAGCTTATGAATCGGCGACAGCTTTTGCGCATCCGCAGCCAAGGCGTCAGTATCATTTTGTTATTTGGGGCGAGCGATATAGCGATATGCTGCAATTGGCAAGCAACATTGTACTCGCTCTAGAACTGTCAGGATATGCGTTGGTAGTTGACCTAGACACCTCAGATTGTCTCCAGCTGATATCAGGGACAAGTGTCTAATTTGGCATGTTGGGGTCAGACATAGTTAGTGGGTCTGGCTCAATTTAGGCTGTTTTCTGATATTTGCTTACAAATGTGTCTCTATAGTAATCAGATTATAGGAACACCGACTTGTCCCGAGTGCCATATTCAACTTATAATGTTTTGTAATCATAAACCACTTACTTC
This sequence comes from Anaerolineales bacterium, assembly GCA_020630225.1. Lineage (GTDB taxonomy): Bacteria > Chloroflexota > Anaerolineae > Anaerolineales > UBA6668 > JAHDIM01. Next base: position 975 of record JAHDBS010000060.1, read on the forward strand.
CTCAACTAACTTGACTTAGACTAACCTTGACAACCCTAATTATTATCGCCACGATCGTCATCATGGTGAGCTTCAACGCGCTTTTCGTTGCTGCTGAGTTTGCAGCTGTACAAAGCCGTAAGACGCGCGTTAGCCAGATGGCAGACAGCGGCAATCGCCTTGCAAAAGCGTTGCTGCCAATCTTAGAAAATCCCAAGCGGCTTGATAACTACATTGCAACTTGCCAAATTGGCATTACGATTTCATCGCTTGTCCTCGGTGCATATGGGCAAGGCAGTGTTGCTGAGGCACTTAAGCCTTGGCTAGCGCAAGTGATTGGTGGTGGTGAAGCCACGACCGCTTCCGTTGCGACTGCTGAAACGCTTGCCGCCACCCTTATGCTGGTGTTGCTTACAATTCTGCAAGTGATTTTTGGTGAACTCTTGCCAAAGTCATTAGCTCTGCAATTCCCAGAAAGCGTTGCGCAATATACCCTGCCGCCAATGCGCTGGTCAGAATTTGTTCTGAAACCATTTGTTTGGTTTTTGAATGGTAGCGGTAACATCATCATGAAAATTCTGGGCATCAAGGGTGGGCATGACCACGGCCCTGATGTGCACTCGCCAGAAGAAATTGAAATTCTGGTGTCAGACAGTGCTGAAGGTGGCATTCTGGATGAAGATGAGCGCCAAATGTTGCGTAATGCGTTCCGCATGCGTGACTTGGTTGCCCGTCAGGTCATGACGCCACGCACCAAGCTCACAGTCGTACCCCTCAATTCAGATCCAAAAGATGTATTGCGAACGGCTATTGATGCTGGGTACAGCCGCATTCCTTTGTATGAAGACAATAATGATCAGATCAAAGGCTATGTGCATGTAAAAGACCTCTTCCGCATGACGCTCAACAACGAAGGTACGCTGCGCTCCATCATGCGTGATGCGATCTTTATTCCAGAAACGCTGTCTGTTGTTGAACTATGGGAAAAGCTTGGTGAAGACCTCCATTACATTGCCATTGTGCTCGATGAATATGGTGGGACAGCCGGGATGATTACCATTGAAGATCTCGTTGAAGAGATTACCGGTGAAGTGCAAGATGAATTCGACAACGAAGCCGCGCTTGTCTCTGCTGGTAAAGATGGCCGCGTCTATCTCAATGCAGAGCTGCTTGTTTCAGATGTCAACGAATACTACGGCTTAGACTTCACTACCGAGCAAGGCGACACCCTTGGCGGTTTAGTGTTCACTAAGCTTGGGCAACTTGCCAAAGTCGGTGATGAAGTTGTCGGCGGGAAACCACCAACAACCATTCGCGTTGAGCAAACGGATGGGCACACAATTACAGAAGTCTCGTTGCTGTTGCCTGGAAAATTAGACGCTAACACAGGTGAATGGGAGGTAGCAGATCGTGATTAATAACGTAGTTTCTCAACATCGGACGCCTCTTTTGCTTGCGGCCACGCCGGGCGTGATGTTCTTTAGTGCCGCATTGTTTGCAGGTGATGCTGAAGCATTGCCTAACTTCTCGACCCTGATTGTGCCAATCATCATCATTATTATTTTGATTGCATTCAATGGGTTGTTTGTTGCTGCTGAATTTGCATTGGTTGGGGTACGTCCGTCTCGGATGGACCAATTAGCCGATGAAGGCAATTCAGTCGCTGCAAAAATTGTTCACATTCTCGACTCACGAGAGCGTAAAGATCAGTACATTGCAACCGCGCAGTTGGGCATCACCATTGCCTCGCTCGGGCTGGGGATGTATGGTGAGCCTCAAATTGGACACTTTATTGAACCGTATTTAGCGCGCTTGCTTGGCATCGACCCGCATGCAGCCGTTATTCACACTGCTGGGTACCTCATTGCGCTTAGCATGCTGACCTATCTGCATGTTGTAGTCGGTGAAATGATTCCAAAGTCATTAGCGTTGACTGTTGCTGACAAAACCCTGATGTGGGTTTACCGCCCAATGCAAATGACTGGCTTCGTGCTGGGCATTCCAGTTCGCATTTTGAACGGCATTGGTAACTTGTTGCTGCGCTTGTTCCGCGTACCACCAGCTTCTGGTGAAGATCGTTTGCACACCACAGAAGAGCTGGAAATTCTCGTAACCGAAAGTGCTGAAGGTGGCTTGCTCAAAGAAGAAGAACAAGAGATGTTGCTCAACATCTTTGACTTTGGTGATCGGCAAGTTAATCAGGTGATGACCTTGCGCGACAATATCCAAGCGATTTCGCATGACGCCAGCATCGATGACATATTTGATACCGTCGTCAATAGCCGCCATAGTCGCTTCCCTGTCTATGAAAATGATCTTGACCATATTATTGGGGTCGTTCACTTCAAAGACTTTGTAAAGGTTCACCTAGACGGTGCGCAGAACTATCAGATTTCTGAGCTGCTCAAGCCATTGCCAGCTGTCGCAGGGACCCACAAGATCGAAGATATGCTGGAAGAATTCCAAATGCAACATCTTCATTTTGCGGTGGTGCTAGACGAAGACGGCAAAACTGCTGGGATTGTGACGTTGGAAGATATTGTTGAAGAAATTTTGGGCGAAATTCGCGACGAATTTGACCAAAGCGAACGACTATAATCCAACATAATACGTGATCTAAAACAGGCTCCAATAGTGGAGCCTGTTTTGTTTAAGGACAATTCTCAATGATTTCAGATCAACTCATTCAAGTGATGAAAGCTGCACAGACCGTTGTTGTGCTAACTGGGGCAGGTGTTTCTGCCGAAAGCGGAGTGCCAACGTTTCGCGACGCCCTAACTGGCTTGTGGGAGAACTTTGATCCGATGCAGCTGGCAACGCCAGAAGCATTTCAAGCCAATCCAAAGCTTGTCTGGGATTGGTACGCATCGCGGCGGGAGATGCTGTCCGCGGTCAAGCCAAATGCTGGGCATTACGCGCTAGCGGCGTTGGAAAAGCTCTATCCATATTTTTATTTAGTGACCCAGAACGTAGACAGCTTGCATCAAGCTGCGGGTAGTAAGACTGTAATTGAACTACATGGGAATTTGCAGCGGGTGTGCTGTTTCAACAAAACCCACGTCGCAGAGTCTTGGGATGACTCCACTGGAGTTCCCACTTGTGCGACTTGCGGCGAACTCTTACGTCCAGATGTCGTGTGGTTTGGTGAAATGCTGCCCGAACAAGCTATTGAGACCGCATTTACTGTCTCAGAAGCGGCGGATGTGTTTATTTCGATTGGCACGTCTGCTGAAGTGCAGCCAGCGGCGTCATTGCCGGTTTATGCCCTGCGCGGGGGCGCAACTTTTATCGAGATCAACCCTGATGCTACGACGTTGACAAATCGTGCGGATTTTGTGCTGCCGTATCCTTCGGGTGAAGTCTTGCCGGCCTTAGTTGCTGCGTTAGGGTAGTTATTAATTAAATAAAAAAGCGCGTCAACAAAAGGACGCGCTTTTTTTATTTTGCTTAGGCAAGCTTAGTTACTTGGAATGAGCAGGACCTGACCCGGATAAATAAAGTTAGGGTTGGTAATGCCGTTGGCAGCCATAATATCCAAATAGCTAACCCCATATCTAGACGCAATGCGAGCTAAGAATTCGCCACCTTTGACTTCGTGATAAATTGGCCCTGCTTCTTCTGCTGGCGCGCTCACTTCTTCAGCGGTACCTTCGCCATCAGCAGGTGTGCTTTCGCGATCTTCCCCATCAATAATTTCAGGGATGAGGCTTTCTTGTTGACTTGCTTCATCTGCAGCTAGTTCTGCTTCCTGATCATATTCCCGTGGGATTTTCAAAATCATCCCCGGATAGATCAATGATGAGCTAGTCATGCGGTTGAAATACATTAGCTCAGCAAGGTCAACTTGGACTTTGTTTGCAATTGCAATCAAGTTGTCGCCAGACTGCACGGTGTATTCACTTGCGTTTGCCAGTTCTGCTTGGCGGGTTGGTGAAATTAGACCAGTGCTTTTGAGTTCAATGCCGTCAAAGTAGAAAGCATTGAGTGCGTTGGCTGGGTCCAGCGCGCGAACTTCAAGGTGAATTTCAACGTCAGTGCCCTTTGGTTCAAAGTTGACTTCCAAGCGTGACCAGCGGCCAACTGCAACTGAGGTGCCGTCTAGCAAACCACTGTCAAAAATTTGTACACCGCCAGAGTAAAGGCGTAATTGCACTGCCAATGCAGCTGGATTACTTTCGTATACTTTCCCTGGTGATGGACGATCCAATAGTTCAGGGAAAATTGGCAAGACTAGCGTGTAAATTTCACCTGGATCAACCACATCTTGGATCGGTTGGCGCATGCGCAAGAACATTGGGCGGCCAACAGTTTCTGCAGCGAAGTAGCTGCGACCATCGCGAGTTAGGAAAGAGCCCGGGGCATAACGTACGTACGTTGTCGGGCGACCCCACACGTCGTCTTCAGCCCATGACAATTCCCATTGCAATGGAACCTGTACTTCAGGAATACCATTCCAAGGTGTAGATCCTTCTTCAAAAGATCCGTTTGGAACTTGGGGTATAACTTGCGCCGCGGCGCTGCTCAGTGCTGTTACGCTTAGTAGCACACCAAACAAAACGGCGAATTTAAATTTGGAAAAAAACGATTTCATAAAAAACATCTCCAGACCGCGCTGCCCCTCTCCAGCGCCGTCAAAATAAGCACTGTATTATAGTCCGTAGGCACAGCTTTTCGGTTTGAATCGTATTAGCAATGTATTTGGGTTTATTAAGGCTAGCGTCAGGTTCGCTAGAAATGCTGCCGATTTTGTTTGTGTTGCAATTGAATCTGCGACAGCGGTCTTGTTCCACAAGCCTTTATATTACAAGTTGTGTATCAATCGCAATGGGACGTAATATCCAAAGTTTTATGGACATCTTTTGATATAAGACACCAAATCATTCGAAATATAACGAAATTCTGGACACAATTCACAACAATGCGGAGGACATCCTAATGCCAGACCATTCATTTCCACCTTTACCCCTTATCAATTGGGAACCAACACGCAATAGCGTCATTGTTTTTGCACAAGTTATCGGCAAGATCCGGCGTGCGCTTGCACCTAGCGAAAAGCACTGGTGGCATGTGAGCCTAAGTACGACAAGCACAGGTCTAACAACATCACCCATTCCCTATGGGCAACTGACGTTTACATTAGAACTCGATTTCACGACTCATCGACTGGTCTTTATGAGTAACCAAGGGGCCTTGGCGACCGTCTCATTACGTGGGCAGTCAGCCGCAAGATTTACCGAGGCTGTGCTCGCGCTTTTGGCGAGTCACGGGATCACTGTAGAGATTGATCGTGAAAAGTTTGCGAACCCACAGCCATTGATCTACGACATTCAAGCAGTGTCACGGATGTGGTCCGCGATTTCCCAAATCGATGCTATTTTGAAGGAATTCAAAGGTACGATGCGGCGTGAAAGTGGCCCGGTCGTGTTGTGGCCACATCACTTTGATCTCGCACTACTTTGGTTTTCCGGGCGGCTAGTGCCTGGCCAAGACCCTGAAAATGAAGAGTATGCCGATGAGCAAATGAACTTTGGCTTCTCTACCGGAGACGGTGCCATTACAGATGCTTATTTTTATATCACTGCCTATCCATTGCCAGACGGTCTCACCGAAACACCATTGCCCGAAGGTGCCTATTGGCATACAGATGGGTTCACAGGGGCAATATTGCCCTATCAGGGATTAGTAGAGGCTAGTGACCCCAAAGCGTTGTTGTTGTCCTACTTACAGACTGTGCATGCAGCTGGAAAAGCGTTGATGACCGACTGAGGTCAGCGTCAGTTTGACATGGATTTGACCCAATTTTGACCAATTTCAAAATTCGTCGAAATTGGGTGTCGAATTTTGTCGATCTTGTTCGTCGGTAGAGTGAAAGCAGCAAAAAACGCTGTTACACTCAACATCAACGGATCAAAATGATCCACAATTTGAAGGAGAACATCTTATGAAATACCTAGCAATGATCTACAGCGACGAAAGCCAAATGCAACACATGACCGAACAAGACTGGGCCGACGCCATTGTGGCTTACGGGGCTTACTCACAAGCACTCGTTGAAGCAGGTGTGTTTGTTGACACAAATGCCTTGCAACCTTCAATGACTGCCACCACAGTTGCCATGCGCAATGGTGAAATGATCACAACGCACGGTCCATTTGTGGAAAGCAAAGAGCAAATTGGTGGTTACTACGTGCTGGATTGCGAAAACTTGGACGAAGCCATGCAATGGGCGGCTAAGTGCCCTGGTGCGATGTTTGGCACCATTGAAGTTCGCCCAGTCATGAGCATTCCAGAAAACGGTCTGGAATAGGCTACTTGAAAACTGCGTAGCTGAATTGCTATGACTCGCTAGTCAGCAACAATTCAACCGGTTTTCTTATTTATCAACGATCTATTCCCATGCCCTCTGTAACGGACGCCCTATCAACTGTTTACACCCAAGAGTACTCCCAAATTTTGGCAGTACTCATTGGGAAAACAGGTGACTTTGAACTCGCAGAAGAAGTGTTGCAAGAAGCCTTCACCATTGCGATTGAGAAATGGGAAACAGATGGCATTCCTCGCAAGCCTGGCGCCTGGCTCACTACCACTGCGCGTAACAAGGCAATTGATCGACTGCGGCGAAAGCAGGCGGTGGCAATTGATAGCCAAGAGATGGCTGAGCTGCCGCCCGCTGCGCTGCAAGTTACCCCTGACTTTGACGCTACGGGCGACATTCCAGACGAACGCCTCAAACTGATCTTTACTTGCTGTCACCCGGCGCTTTCTATGGAGCAGCGTGTGGCGCTGACGCTGCACTCATTAGGTGGTCTAACGACTGAAGAAGTTGCCACCGCATTTATGGTGCCAGTGCCAACCATGGCGCAACGTTTGGTTCGCGCGAAGAAAAAGATCAAAAATGCAGGCATTCCTTACTATGTGCCGCCGGCACATTTGCTGACGGAACGAGTCAATGCCGTGCTAAGCGTGCTCTACCTGATTTTTACTGAAGGGTATGCGGCGTCTGCGGGTGACGCACTCATCCGTTGGGAATTGTGTGACAATGCAATTCGGTTGGCACGCGTCTTAGAAGGCCTCATTCGGCATAACCGAACAGATGTGACAGAAGCACAGTATGCCGAAGTCATTGGGCTGTTGGCACTCATGCTGTTGCATCACTCACGGCGTAAGGCGCGAATTGCTGACGATGGGGCATTGGTCCAGTTGGATCAGCAAGACCGTAGCGTTTGGGATCAGCGTCTCATTCAAGAAGGGGTGACGCTGGTGCAAAAAGCGCTCTACATGCGTCAAGTTGGGCCTTATCAGCTACAGGCTGCAATTAGCGCGGTGCATGCTGAAGC
>JAHDBS010000060.1:8390-13989 GCA_020630225.1 Anaerolineales bacterium
TTTGATATTGACCTTGGGCTAGTTTTACTAGACCCATTATCAGAAGCGTTGCGCGACCACTCTGCTCTCCATCTTGCGCAAGCAGATATGTATAAGCGTCTCGGAAATACTGCCGATGCAATGACGGCTTATCAGACTGCTTTCTCCCTTACTCATAATGCTATTGAGCAAGACTTTATTGTCAAACAAATGACAGCGCTAGAGACCTCAAATTAGGCTACAAGCTGACTAACCTCTGGTATTATCCTCTCGCCACACAAACCAATTTTATACAAAGGAGAACACCATGGAAGAAACTTTTCTTTCAACTGTTGGCCTGCCGCTAGCAATCATCATTATTATGATTGCCATGGGGATGAGTCTCACAATTGCTGATTTCCGGCGCGTTTTGTCTGCACCGAAACCAATTGGCGTAGGCTTGTTGTGCCAATTGATCGTCTTGCCCATTCTGGGCTTTGCTGTTGCGTACCTCTTGCCTCTAGAAGCTGTGTTCGCACTGAGCATTGTGCTGTTAGCAGCGTCACCTGGTGGGACAACGTCTAACCTGATCTCACACATTACTGACCTTGATCGTGCGCTGTCTGTCACGCTAACGGCGATCTCTAATGTGTTGTCTTGGATCACAATCCCATTATTTTTGAGCCTAGGCTTACGCTTGTTTCCTGTGCCGAGTGCGCAAGGAGACTTCCCACTGGGCGATATGATGATTTCGGTTGCAGCATTGACGATTTTGCCGATTGGCATTGGGATGTTGATTCGTTATTTTGCGCCAAACTTTGTGGTGAAGCGGGAAAACTTCTTCAAAATTTTGTCAGGGGTCTGTCTGTTGCTGGTCATTGTGGCCTTGGTTGTTGAAAATTGGGCGGTTGTCCGCACCGATGGTCCACGCTTTGCGCCAGCATTCATTCTGCTCAATGCGATTGCGCTGTTTGTTGGACAAATGGTCGCTCGTAGCTTTGGCCTCAACCGTAAACAAGCAACCACGTTAGGCATTGAAACAGGCCTGCAAAACTCGGCATTGTCAATTGCAGTTGCGCTGCAAGTATTGGGGAATACAGCGCTGACCATTATTCCGGCTCTATATGGAATTTGGATGCTTGCGACAGGCTTTGCATTTGCGTCTTATTTCAAGCGCGGTAGTGAATAAATAAGAAAACCCTGACTTTCAGCGGATGAAACGTAGCCCTTGGGAAAGTTTTCTCAAGGGCATTTTCTTTTATACATGCGCCGGAAGTAGATGTATTAGGCACCTTTGCGCTAGGTAGTTCGACAACTGCAGCCGCAGTGGAATTCATTGCAAGCGTAGGTAGTTGATGCAGGGCTAAAGCCAGAGATGGCATCTGGTTATACACTTAATGACTATGACAACAGAACGAGAATTTGACATCATTGTGTGGGGTGCTACGGGCTTCACAGGGCGCTTAGTTGCAGAATATTTGTTTGCAACCTATGGCAATGACCCTAATTTGAAATGGGCAATGGCAGGTAGAAACTTAGCCAAGCTTGAAACCGTCCGTGCTGAAGTCGCTGATGAATCAATCCCGTTGATTGTGGCAAACAGCAATGACCCTGCGAGTTTGGATGCCCTCACTAAGCGCACCCAAGTGGTGTGCGCGACTGTTGGACCCTATGGAAAGTATGGATCACCTTTGGTTGCGGCTTGCGTTGCCAATCAGGCTCACTATTGCGACCTCGCTGGAGAAGTCACTTGGATGCGCGACATGATTGACCAACATCATGCTGCGGCGCAAGCCAATGGCACCAAGATTGTGCACACCTGCGGCTTTGACTCAATTCCGTCTGATATGGGCGTGTATTTCGTTCAGCAGCAAGCAGTTGCGCAAACAGGGCAACCTGCTGCGCAAATCCGCATGCGTGTCAAAGCGATGAAAGGTGGCATGAGTGGTGGTACCTATGCGTCCATGAATGACACCATGGAAAAGGCGGCAAAAGACAGAAGCCTGTATTCAGTCTTGCTAGATCCTTATGGGCTCAACCCCACTGGGGAACGCGAGGGGCCTGATGAGCGTGATCTACAAAGTGTGATTTATGAAGCTGACACAAAGAGCTGGATTTCACCATTTATTATGGCTGGGATCAATACCAAAGTGGTGCGTCGGAGCAATGCCCTAGCAAATTATGCTTATGGCAAAGACTTCCGCTACGATGAATCTATTCTCAATGGGCCTGGATTGCGCGGGCGTCTCAAAGGGATTTCGGCAGCAATTGCGCTAGGCGTTGTGATGCTTGCTAAGCCTGGTTCGCTACTAAAGCGCTTCCTGAATTGGCTCTTACCTAAGCCTGGCGAGGGTCCGAATGCTGCTCAGCGTGAAGCTGGTTTCTACAACTTGCGGTTCTACACGACCTTAGCTGATGGTAGCAAAGCACTTGGTAAAGTTACTGGAGATCGTGACCCTGGCTACGGTTCAACAGCGAAAATGATTGCTGAAAGTGCCATCTGTCTTGCAAAAGATGACTTACCTGATGTTAGCGGCGTGTTGACCCCGTCTGTAGCAATGGGTGATGCATTGCTCGACCGCTTGCGACAAAATGCTGGCCTGACGTTTAGTTATGCGGTAGCGTAATGGTCTAAAACATCTTGGTCAAAACAAATCAAAAATGCGCTCGTCACGAGCGCATTTTTGATTCAGAGGATGGATGAAGCTGACTAAAATTAGGCTGAGACCGTCCCAAGTGCAGGCGCGTCAGTGGTACGTGAATGTAACCATGTCATCAATGCTGTCTGGATAAAGACCATCACTGGCGGAATGGCATTGCTGGCATTGCCTTCCAAAACAAGGTGGCAAATGGTTGCGCCAACGGTTAGTCCAAAAATCAGCAGTGCGCCAATATAAACGCTGCGGCTGTCTGCAAAACCATAGACGAGTGCCAAAATCGCAGTGACTTCGATGACCCCAGTGAGTACGCGGAACCACGCTGGCATACCGAAGGCGTCGAAGGTGGCGACCATTTCTGCGCTACCAATGATTTTTGAGATGCCGAAAAATGCGAATTGCGCGATGAGCAGAACTTGTAAGATGGTTTTGAAAATTTTCATGATTAGTCTCCTAGTGTGTTGATAAACGACAAAATTATTGAATTCGCGCGTTCGTTTGCGCCTTATACTTAAACGACGACTCACTATCGACAAAATCGACACCCAATTTTGACCAATTTCAAAATTGGTCAAACAAGCACTGCTCAACGCACTTTGAGTAGGGTCACACCAGCCGAAGACAAAGACACTATGCCCACGAAAACACCTCGCAACCTTATTGAAGGCCAGCCGGTCTTAGTTGTTATCGACATTCAAGGCGGTGCTGGCGACATTGATGACGATGCGCCATCATCGATGCCTTTTATGGCGGACTATGATGACTACATGGACCGCGCCCCAGCCCTGATTCAGAAAGCCCGTGACTGCAACGTGCCGATTGTGTTCTTTCAAGAAGCACACCGCCGCAACCTAATTGACTTCGGTCGTGAGCTTGATGGCGCTGAAGACATCCATCTTTTAGAGGGCGATGTTGGTACCGCAATTTCACCGGCTGTAGGCATGCGTCCTGATGATTACTTCATCCGTAAGCGCCGCTATTCTTGCTTTTTTGGCACTGAGTTCGAGATCCTGCTCAAGGGGTTGAAAGCAGACACGCTTATTCTGATTGGAGGACATACTGACGTTTGCGTACACTACACCTTTGTGGACGGTCATCAGCATGACTATTTTTGCCGGGTGGTTGAAGACGTTGTGGCTGGCTCTAGCCAAGCCGCGCATGATGCAGCATTGAATGCCATGGAATATCTGCAAACTGGTGCTCGGCGCACGTCTGCTGAAGTCGTGGCTGCGTTCGAAGCGTTTGCAAAGCAATAAACTGAATGTTGCGGCGTAGCCCTTACCCTGAACTGATTGTTGCTGTGGCGTCTTCCGCGTGGGGACTGTTTTGGATTCCCCTACGGGCCTTTGAACGTGGTGGCTTAGACGCCGGTTGGGCTGTTCTGTCGCAATTTTTAGTGCCACTGCTAGTGCTGTTGCCTTTCGCTATCTGGCAGCGTGTAAAAGGTAATCCGACTGGGATTGCACAGTGGCGTAGCGGTGTATTTGTCAGTCTGGCGGTTGGTTTATATCTTGAGAGCCTGCTTTTTACAGATGTAGCCCGCGCTTTGATTTTGTTTTACACCATGCCAGCTTGGGGAACCTTGTTAGATGTTGTGGTGTTAAAACGGCAGCTGACAAAATGGCGTGCTCTAGCGCTCACGCTTAGTTTGCTTGGGTTAGCGATTATCCTTGGCGTCGGAAGTGAGCTGTTTCATTTCAATATTGGAGACTTAATGGCGTTGCTCGCCGGCTTGTTATTCTCCATTGGCGCGGTAATTGTGCGTCAGTCGCCAGAAGATGAGACAGTCTTTTCTCAGCTGTTTGCATTTTTCTTCTATGGTGCAATTGCGACGTTTTTGTTGACCTACCTCCCAATTGAGGCCATGGGAACGCCGCCTAATCAAGATGAGTTAGTTACTTTGCTGCCGTGGTTAGTCATTAGCGCCGCAGGCTTTCTTATTCCGGTTATGACGGGTATTTATTTTGGCTCTCGCTATGTAGATCCTGGACGACTAGGAATTTTTCTACAGTTCGAAGCGTTATTTGGCATTGGTAGTGCGGCACTCTGGGCGGGCGAACCGTTTGGGCTGCCCCAATTGTTAGGTACAGTGCTTGTGGTAGCTGCGGGCCTCATTGAGGTGTTGGGTGTAAGGGGTACAGCACCATCAAATTGAAATAAAAAAGTCGCTCATAAACGAGCGACTTTTTTTGTTTTAGTATCCAGCAGTCGGTGTTCCGTATAAATACCAGTGCGGGTCTTTTGGAAAGGCAGGCTCAAGCGCGGCAGGTTTCCAACTGAACTTGCTTGATTTGAAAATCGTGCTGAAGGCATCATCAGTTAGTTTGAGTTGCTTTCGCAAGTCATTTGCTTGATCAGATGAGCCTATCTCAGCCATTAGATAGTGCAGATATACGCGTGCATTAACTTCTGTGTTGTAATGCCGGTCGGCTTTCTTAGGCTTGAAGAGTGCGTCATCCACGTACCATTTCCAAGAGCGAACCCGTGCATTAGTTTCCTTGATCGCTTTGTTCTCAATTGCAACGGTTCGGTCTGAGCGGAGATGTGTTAATCGCGCAGTGACATTGGCTAGCTCTTCACGCTGCGTAGCGCTTAGCTGGTCTTGGAAAAACTCGCATTTATGTTTTGCAAAGAGCAGACCGCCTAACGTGAGTTTTGGGAAGGTGAAGCCTAGTGCACCTAGCCCATTCATTTGGTAGTACACCGTGTCTGAATTTATGAAGTCAGCAAAATGATTGACCATTGCTGCATAAATCTGCAGATCTTTTTCAGGGTTATAACTCATGTGCATGTGCTCCTTGGTTAAAACAAAACTGGCAGTCTTCTCGCCAGCAATTATCAAGTTAGATCGCTAGCGAGAGAACTGCCAGTTGGCGATTCAAATGGTTAGAAAATTAGTTTAGGCGTTTCGCACCGCTATAAATAGGATTTCCACTGACATCGAACCAGCGGTCGTCTGCGTCTTGTAGTCGCCATTCGATGAC
>JAHDBS010000060.1:14089-16622 GCA_020630225.1 Anaerolineales bacterium
TCGGCAATGTCATAAGCAACGTTGCCAGGATCCTGATAAAACCATGAAATCGCGCGATGGGCGGGAGTAATTGTCATTTTCTTTCTCTTTTGTTTAGATTTGCAAGTGACTACAAAAATCACAAATTGCTTTCAGATATTGTAAGCAACAAATGCACGGGCGGCAAGGTAGGCTTACCCTTCTGCTTGTCCAGTTAGAATTGCAACCACTGGGCCATCAATGTCTGACTGCAAAATTGCGCGCATTGGAGTCCAAATACTGGCAGATGTGGCCTCAACGGGATGCCCAATGTCCGCAAACATTACGCGCCCCCCTTCGATTTGGAATTCAGTTACAGTGACGATCTCACCCTGGCTGACATGCAGCGCGCTAAGCACGCTGTCTCCTCTTGCTGGGGCAATTACTTGTAACCCAGACGCCAGTGTCGCATTTTCCTCTATGAGCCCAAATGCTTGAAAGCCATAGTTTTTGACAGCCCAAAGTGGTGCAACAGCGTCTGACTGGACGCCAAGTAACCTTGGGATTCGAGTTGTTAGCCCAGCTGATTTCAATGCTTGAAACCCAAGGTAGAGACTGAGGAGTAAGGTGCCTTGCCCTGCTGGGGCAACAATCGCGGCTGGTGCGTCACCTAAATCTGTATACAGTTCGTAAGCAATGGTCGCCAGCGCGGCAAGTGCCAAAGGCTGATGGGCAACAGATGCATAATATGCACCGGCTGCTGCTTGCTGTTCAGCCGCTTCATATGCACTGGACAATTGACCGCTGGTGTCGTTGAGATCAAGACTGTCTGCAACAGTGGCAAGCTTATCTAGTGAAGCATTGATTGGAACATGGGCTGTGCCACTTTTATTGGCTTCAAGCAGGTACTTGCTTAGTGAAACCGCGGCATTGCCTGTTGAGGCGACTGTAAAGTCTTGCATGCCATGCTGAATTGCTTGGCTGACAAGCAGTGCCATTGCGCGGTCAAGATGACTGCCAGTTGGATTTTGATATTCGCACTTTAAGTAGACGCTGTGGGCGGTTTCATTTGCTGGCGTTGTGGGTAAGTCCACTTGGACTAATGGCGTATTGCCTTCGCCTAATGAAATAGGCATGACATTTGGTGCCAGCGGGAACGTATGGCGAAAACGCCAGATGCTGGCTTCATCTGTAACTTGCGCTGGATCGAAATTCAGCGCAGTTGTCATATTTAGTAGCCCAGTGCAGCGCTCACAGCGCCACGCGACTAACGTTAGATCGTATTCTTGGCCGCAATTGGCACAACGAAAAGCCATGATTCAAGCATCAGTAATCACTTGTCATTGAAAGCTGACAAGCGACCGCTGACTAATTCGTTTTCTGATCCGCTTCCGTCGGATGATATTGCCCTTCTACCCAAGCTTGACCACCAGGGCCAACTTCTTTTTTCCAGACGGGCACAATCTCTTTGAGCCGATCGATGCCATAGCGGGAGGCTTCAAAGACCCCCGTGTCACGGTGTCCTGCGGTGCAGGCAATTAGTACAGTCGGCGTGCCAGGATACAAACGTCCAATGCGTTGCACAATGGCAATCCCTTCAACAACGGGCCATTGTTCCCGAATTTCGTCCGCAACTTGCTGCATTTTGGCCTCTGCCATGGGGACATAGGCTTCATATTCTAGAAAGTCAGTTTCAGGGGCGTAACCTTCACGGTTCGTTTCACCGCGCACCATGCCGGAAAACACGCAGCACGCGCCAGTAGATGGCAATGTGATAGCGGCGGTCAAGGCATTTAAGTCAATTTCGTCTTCAGTGATTTTGAAAATATTTGGCTTTGCATCACTTCCACCAGACACAGGTGGGAACATGCCAACTTCAGAACCGTCTGCAAGTTCTGTATGGTCAAACGCATATTCTTTATCGACAGAGACGAGGACAGTTTCAAGGTAAGCAGCCACATCTGGATAGGTGGTTGCCATGTAAGCCTTGAGGTCTGCAACGGTTGCATCATCGGCTAGTTCAACGTTGAGACGGTTGCTACCGATTTTTTGTTTAAGGGTTGCGAAGAGCAACAAAGTAATTTTCATTTTATTTGTTTACAACATCACCGCTCACCCCGCCGCGCTTTTCAACAAGCCGAATGTTGGTGATGGTCATTGTTTTTTCAACGGCTTTTGCCATGTCATATACCGTGAGCGCCGCAACGCTAACTGCGGTAAGCGCTTCCATTTCGACGCCTGTCTTCCCTGAAGTTCTTACCAAAGCAGTGATTTCTAGCCCATGCCAGTTGGCCTCTGCGGGCATCGTTGCCAGTTTGACATCAATAACATTGAGCGGCAGTGGATGACAAAGCGGAATTAAGTCCGCAGTGCGCTTGGCGGCTAAGACACCAGCAAGCTGTGAAATGGTAAAAACATCGCCTTTTTTGATGTTGCCTGCCAAGATAATGTCTAGGGTCTCTGGCAACATATGAATTTCGCCTTTCGCTATTGCGACGCGGTCAGAGACGGGTTTATGTCCGACATCCACCATGGTGGCATTGCCGTGTTCATCTAAATGGGTTAGCGTATTTCC
>JAHDBS010000531.1 GCA_020630225.1 Anaerolineales bacterium
CCCATAAACCAAGATCGTCCGCAGCGCACCTCATGATAAGATAATATTGCGTTACAGAGACGCACTTTATTTCTAATGAACACAGATTTAGACCAACCTGACCCTAGTCACTCGCAGTCGCGGACTGCTTTGACTCATTCGTCAGGACGACAGCTACACAACTTTTCTCCCCATTGTGAGGGGCTTGCCTAGTCGCGTACTAGTAAACGCCCCCTGCTAATTGGTGCTGAAAAGCGCGCGTCGTCTTGTCGATGGGCGCTTTTTTATTTCTTACTCGTCGTGAAGCCTTGCTGCTTCTGGAGGTCGCTATGATGGCACCAGTTGAAATCAATAACATCCTTGAAGACGTTCGTGTCGCTTTAGAGCGAGACGACGTTGATCTTGCCAAGCTGCTTTTAGACAATCTAACTCCTGCCAAAGCCGAAACTACGCTTGCCGAAGCGATTGGTGATTTGGACTTAGCTGAGCAAACTGAACTACTCCCACAACTAGATTGGGCCGAAGCTGCTGATGTCCTCGAATACCTCGATGAAGATGAAGCAGCCGAAATTGCGCGCCAACTTCCGGTTGAGACGCTTTCAGAAGTGCTCAACGAAATGGAGCCAGATGAAGCCGCTGACATCCTGCTAGATTTGGATCTAGAGCAAGCAAATGCGGTGCTGGACACCATGGACGTCGAACGCGCCGACCTGGTTCGTCCGCTAATGAAGCATGATGACGACACCGCTGGCGGCCGGATGACCACCAAAATGCCGATCTTACGGCGCTGGATGTCGGTCAATCAGGCGATTGCTTACTTGCGTCACCGTAGTATTGATGACGATGACCACTACTATCTCTATGTCGTTGATCGTGACCAGCAGTTGATTGGCGTCATTGGATTGCGCGAGCTGATTATTGCCTCCCCCAATGTCACCATCGGAACGATTATGAATCGTGAGGTCATTCAAGTCAGTGTAGACGTTGATCAACGCGAGTGTGCCCAGCTCATTTCGCGTTACGAGCTTTTCTCACTGCCGGTGGTCGATAAAGTTGGCAAACTGGTAGGGGTCATCACGCATGATGATCTAGTTGAGGTTATTGAAGACGAAGCAACCGAAGATCTCTATGGTCTGGCAAACGTCTCTACTGACAGTGACCTTGATGTCTTCAGCCCAACGTCAGTGATGATTCGCAAGCGCTTACCTTGGCTGTTCCTCAACCTTTGTACAGCGTTCTTCGCCTCATTTGTAATTAGTCGGTTTGAAGCAACCATTGCAGAAGTCGCCGTGTTAGCAGTGTTTCAATCCATTGTGGCTGGGCTGGGCGGCAATAGCGGCACACAAACCCTTGCGATCATCATTCGTGGGATTGCGTTAGGTCAACTCGAACTGCGGCAATCACGCCCAACTGTCTTACGCGAAATTGGGCTGGCCATTGTGCATGGCATTTGCATCGGGATATGCGTGGGGCTCATTGCGTGGCTCTGGAAAGGCATCCCGATGTTAGGCGTTGTCATCACGCTTGCTGTGATTGGTAATTTCATCATCGCCGCGACAGCCGGCACATTAGTGCCACTGACGCTACGCAAGTTAGGCATGGATCCTGCTTTGGCCTCGTCTATTTTCTTGACCGCCACAACCGACTCACTCGGGTTTGCCTTCTTCTTAGGTCTGGCAACCTACTTCTTACCCTACCTAAAATAACGTCCACCGTCTCATCAGCCTGCTACAGATTTGTAGCAGGCTAGTGTTTATTTTCCGCTGTCCGCAGTGGCATAATGTTTACATGCAGAGGCCGGACACCCCACAATTCACAGTCATTCTCAATCCGCACGCCGACCAAGGTCGGACAGGAAATAAACAAACCCAGCTAGACACTGCACTTCGCGCAGCGCAATTAGACTATCACTTAGTCACCACCGATGGTCCCAACCACGCGATTGCCTTAGCAAAAGCAGCCGTTGAAGCGGGCCGCATTCCAATTGCTGCAGGCGGAGATGGCACAATCTCTGAAGTCGTCAACGGCGTCATGCAAGCTGTAGGCTCTAAACAAATTGGCATTTTGCCACTTGGGACGGCTAACGACCTCATCGATATGTTGGGCATCCCGCGTGATTTAGCACGAGCCATTGACGTGATTCGAGCAGGCACAACGCGCCAACTTGACATTGGGCGCGTCAACGGTCGTTACTTCGACAATAACTCCGCCATTGGCCTCGAGCCGCAGGTGAATTTAGCAAACCTTTCCATGCCTTCGTTTCTAAAAGGCGATATTCGTTACATCGTGGCGACCATCCTCACCATTCTGCGCAAGCCTGCATGGCAAGCGGAGATCATTTGGGATGATGGGCGTTATGAAGGGCCACTTATTCTGGCCTCGGTTGGCAATACAAAACGCACTGGCGGCGCATTTTTCATGACACCCAACGCTGAACCAGATGACGGTTTACTGGACTTTGTGTTTGGCCCAGCTCTCCCGCGCTTACAACTCATCAAGTTGATGGTGAAAGTCATGCAAGGCACGCATCTAGAAGATCCACGCGTGCATTATCATCGCACCACCAAACTCACCATTCGCACTACGCCCGGAACACCCGCTCACGCAGACGGCGAGATTATTGCGACGGAAGCGGAAGAGGTTATTTGGGAAGT
>JAHDBS010000532.1 GCA_020630225.1 Anaerolineales bacterium
TCGGTCATGCGGCCAAAGCGCTTCGGCCAATTGCCAGAAGCTTCAAAACCCGCCATGGTTTCACGCAACTTCGGATACATATTGACGCCTTTGTGTTCCAGTTTGAGGAAAAAGGCCACGTGATTGATACCCGCAACAAGATAACGCAGCTCGTCGCGCGGAATTCCCATGTCATCTGCCAAGTCGTGTGCGGTGTGTGGCACGCTGTGACACAAGCCAACGGTGTGAATGCCAGTAGCTTTGTTAATCGCCCAGCAGTTCATGACCATTGGGTTTACATATTGAAGCAACGTTGCATTCGGGCAAAGCTCTTCCATGTCACGGCAGATGTCCAACAACACTGGAATTGTGCGTAACCCGCGCATAATCCCGCCAATCCCAAGCGTGTCAGCAATGGTTTGGCGCAAGCCATATTTCTTTGGAATTTCAAAGTCCAAGACGGTACCAGGCTTGTAACCTGCGACTTGGATCATGGTGATTACAAAATCTGCACCTTTCAATGCCTTGCGACGATCTGTTGTCGCTTCGATTTTTGGTGATGCTTTGTGATATGCAGCCACTTTGTGAGCCACAATTTCAGACGTCTTGAGGCGTTCGCCATCAATGTCCATGAGCGTGAGCGTGCAGTCCTTCAGTGCTGGAAACTCAAGAATGTCGCTCATCAAATTCTTGGCGAAGACAGTACTTCCTGCCCCAATAAATACAATTTTTGCCATAATCGTTTGCTGCCTTTTTGATTGATTTGTAATCAATTATGTTGCTAGCGCATTTGCACCGTTACAACGTACTATCGTTCAATAATGATTGTGTTACCAACGTCCACTGTATCAACAACGGTTGTTGAACCGTCAGGCCATGTGACCGTCAGTTTTTCTACTATTGTGCCTTCTGGCATCCCAAAGTGTAATTCTGCAGGATCCCCAGACAAGTAACCACTGCCAGCTTCTTGCAAGCGTGACAGCGTCCCTTTATTCGTTTCGAGTGTTACTTCAGCGCCAACAGCGTGCATGTTGCCCACTCCCGCTTGGCGGAGCGCAACTTTTACGCTTGTTCCTTCGCAAAGTTGGTTTTCAAACAGCTGCGCTGGTGTCTCTAGATTATTGACCAAGATGTCAAGATCTCCGTCCCCGTCAACATCAGCCATGCTCATCCCGCGGCCGCTATCAGTTGCACCGAGCATCCAAGCGGAGACCGGTTCGAAGGTACCATCACCGTTATTCGCAAATGCTTGGTTTTCTTCAACCAATTCGTTATTTGGAAGATGAGAAAACAGTTCACTAGCGCGCATCCCGTTTACAACATAGAGATCAACAAAGCCGTCCTGATCTAAGTCACCGAATTTCCCGGACCAAGACCATCCCGTCGCTAAAACCCCACGGTCTTCTGCGACATCATTGAAGTTCTCTGCTTCTGCAGATTGCAAGACGTTTGCCATCACCTGTGGATCCCCTTCAACATGGCCATGCATCATCATATCCATTACAGGTTGCCACTCAGCTTGGGTTTCGGCATCATCCTTATACGGGATCATGTCAGTTGCAAACAACTCAGACTGACCATCGTTTTCAAGGTCAGCAAGCGCAAAGCTCATGGTGCTGTGAGTGGTCACATTGAACATTTCACTGCGTTCCCAGCCAGCGTCTTTGTTGAGCCAGAGGTAGTCACGCACCGCGAAGTCATTCCCAATTAGAATGTCTTGCTTCCCGTTGCCGTCTACATCAAACACTTGAATGGCCAAGGCTTGGGCTTCATCAATTAGGCGCTCACCCATGAATTCGCCACCGTTATTGGTATAGACATAAATCCCTGCGCCATCGCCATTCAAGAAGGTATCGCCTAAGTCTTTTTCAAGTGCAGCGTCGTAAGACCCTGCAACCAAGTCTAAGTCACCGTCTTGGTCTAAATCGCTCCAAGCCATGGAGTATGCGGGGGCTTTCACCCCTGGCAGACCTAGCTCGTTGCTAAATCCACCGTCTTTGGTGTTTTTCCACCAAAGTGGCAGGCCATTTTCAGTCGTAAAAACAAGGTCTAGCCAACCATCGTTGTCCACATCAACAGTGGCTGCTGCCCGAGAGTTTCCAAATTCCAGCTCTTGCGAACGAAATTTGAGATTACCCTCATTCCAAAGTACAGAGTTTTTGCCACCAAGGTTTGCAAAAACAAGATCTAAGTCACC
This sequence comes from Anaerolineales bacterium, assembly GCA_020630225.1. Lineage (GTDB taxonomy): Bacteria > Chloroflexota > Anaerolineae > Anaerolineales > UBA6668 > JAHDIM01. Next base: position 2,177 of record JAHDBS010000532.1, read on the forward strand.
GTCTTGGTCAAGATCATTGACTGCCATACCAGCGCCGTTGCTATCAAACATTTCAATTGGATAGCGATTAGCAACTGTTGTGTGTGGAAGCGGATGGGCCACAAACTGGCCACTACAATCGCCGCTTTCATAGCTGATCTGGCTGACATTAACATCAACCGTTGCGGTGTCATTAGTTGAATTGTCTGTTCCTCCACACGCACTTAAGGTAACCGACATGAGAAGCAGCAGTGCTGCGCGCAATTTAGTCATCTTTGGATTATAGGGGCTTTCGCCTTCGAAAAATACTTAGTGAGTGTCTCTGTAGAGAAACGAAATGAGAGGTCGTAGGAAATGGGTGTACCGCAAGCGGCACACCCATCTTTTTGACTAGATAACGTCAGCGACTTATTGGAACAAGTCGTTTACGTCAGCGTTAGCGCCTGGGAGTACGTCAGCAGGTTCTGCTGCACCCAA
>JAHDBS010000533.1 GCA_020630225.1 Anaerolineales bacterium
ATGATTATTCGTTCTTGGCGCTGTGTAGCGCCTTCACAACAAGTTGTAGATGACTACGTCGCTCACCTTGAGCGGTCAACGTTCAAAGAAATGGCACAGTTAGAAGGGTTCATCAGCGCCAGTATTTCTAAAAATGTTCTGGCAGAAGGGTACGCATTGCTCGTGATGAGCGTTTGGCAAGACATGGATGCCGTGCGGCAATTCGCCAAAGGCGCTATTGATGACGCGGTAGTGAAGCCGCAAACGCAAGCGGTTTTGTCTTGGTGGGACTCTAAGGTTGAGTACTTTGAAGTGCTAGGGTCTAGTAAGTAAAATTTCACAGGAAAATGAGCATCACAATGGTAGTGACATGGCGCGCCATGTCACTACCATTGTCTGCGATACAACTCTCATGAAAATTATTCTAATCGGCGCAACGGGCGACATTGGTCGCGCAGTCTATGCGGAACTGTCACCACGCCATGACATTATTACAGTTGGCAGCAAGAGTGGTGACGTCCAGTGTGACATCGCAGACCGCGCATCGATTGCAGCGATGTACAAGGCCGCAGGTCAGGTAGATGCTGTTATTTGTGCTGCTGGCGCTGTGCACTTTGGGCATTTGACTGAATTCACCGAAGAGCAGTTTATGCTGGGACTGCGTCATAAGCTGATGGGGCAAATCAATTTGGTTTTAGAAGGCTTTGATTATGTCAATGATGGCGGTTCTTTCACGCTGACGAGCGGTGTCTTAGATCGTGATCCAGTGCAGCAAGGCGTTGGCGCTTCCGTGGCGAACGGGGCGCTTGGCGGTTTTGTCGTTGGCGCTGCGATTGAAATGCCGCGTGGGCAGCGCATCAATGTGGTTAGTCCGGGGCTGCTCGAAGTCTCCGAGGAGCGCTATGGCAGCTTCTTTCCGGGGCATGAGCGCGTATCATCGTCCAAGGTGGGTCGGGCTTATACCAAAAGTGTGGAAGGCTGGGGAACAGGACAGGTCATTATTGTAGAGTAAACAGGAATACACTAGTTGAGTGTAAAAGCGCGAATCCACATGATTCGCGCTTTTTGTTTAAGTACTATCGCGGAGTTCATTTATGTGTAGTAATAAGTTGTCGTTGACAGGTGACAATGCAGTCACGTATACTTTTTCTTATAAGTGACAAAATAGTCACATAAAGGGGATGGGTTGATGTTTAGTGGATTTCCTCCAGCAGGCTTGCAATTTCTAAGTGAGCTTGCCAACAACAATAATAAAGATTGGTTCAACGACAATAAGGATCGTTTCAAAGCAGACTTACAACAGCCTGCGTTAGAGTTTGTTGCCGTGATAGGCGAGCGCTTGCAGGATGTCTATCCAAAGACCCGCTACGATCTACGAACTAATGGCGGCGGCTCGCTGATGCGCATCTATCGGGATACGCGCTTTAGCAAAGACAAGACCCCTTACAAGACTGCGATTGCTGGCATGTGGTGGGAAGGACTAGGCAAGAAAACCGTTAGTCCGGCCTTTGGCTTTCAAGTAACCGCGTCTGGGATTGATCTGATGGCAGGCATGTTTGGGTTTCCAAAAGAAGTGCTCGCAGCTTATCGCGATGCCATCGCAGATGAGACGCTTGGCCCAGAAATTGCTGAGATTGTTGCAACTATCGAAGCGCTGGATGGCTATGCCATTACAGGTGAGCATTACAAAAAGGTACCGCGTGGATTTGAGAAAGATCATCCGCGGGAACGGCTGCTGCGCTTTGCGAGTCTGTATGGACATCTCTCTGAAAGCATTCCGGCTGAGGTTGTGTTGTCGCCTGACTTAGTCGATGTCTGTTATGACCATCTCATTAGGCTGGCGCCAATTCAACAATGGTTGGTTAAGGTGATGGCGCGTGTGAAATAGCATGTCACTCGACAATGTTTACAAAGCGCTAGCAGATGTGAGCCGGCGCAAACTATTGGAAGCGTTACTGACGCAAGATGGGCAGTCGCTTTCACAGCTTGAAACGGTGCTGCCAGACATGACCCGCTTTGGGGTGATGAAGCACATTAAGGTCTTAGAAGAGGCTGGCCTCGTGACCAGCCAAAAAGTTGGCCGCGAAAAGCACCATTACCTAAACCCTATGCCGATCCAGTTGGTGTATGACCGCTGGGTCACAAAATTCAATCAACCGGTAGCGCAAGGGCTGGCCGGACTCAAATATACGTTGGAGCAACAATCGATGGCAACCACACCTGACCGCATTTATGAAATTGTAATTCAAGCCACACCAGACGCCATTTGGGAGGCGTTGACTAGTGCTGAAAAATCGCCGCTGTATTACTTCGGCACGGCGGTTACGTCTAGTTGGGCTGCTGGTGATGGGTATGTTTATCACCATGCGGATGGCAATGAAATGGTCAAAGGCACCATTGTTGAGATCGATCCACCACATAAGCTCGTGCAAACGTTCAACCCAATGTGGGATGGAGAAGATCCGTATCCAGAAACGACGGTGACATGGACGATTACAGATATTGGTGGAGCGTGCCGCGTGCGATTGGTGCATTCAGGGATGCCAGATGCACCGTTGTCTGAAGGCTTGATGAGCGGTTGGGCGACAATTTTGTCTGGCTTGAAGACGCTGCTTGAAACAGGCACGCCAATGCAAATGGGTG